>NZ_JBSFYR010000012.1:0-128694 GCF_053599875.1 Streptomyces sp. NPDC005151
ATTCATCACTCGGACGCGGGCTCGCAGTACACCAGCTTCCGCCTGGCCACCCACCTCGCCGTGGAAGACATCGCGGCAAGCATTGGCACCGTCGCGGACGCCCTGGACAACGCCCTGATGGAATCGACGATCGGGCTGTATAAAACGGAGTTGATAAAGCGTCAGAAACCCTGGCGAAGCCTTACCGCCGTAGAGATCGCCACCGCCGAGTACGTCGACTGGTACAACCAGTCCAGACTCCACGGTGAGCTCGATCACGTACCGCCCGCCGAGTACGAAGCCACCTACTACCTCCAGAACCAGCCAAAACCGCTGGTCACAGCCACAACTTAGAGTCTCTACCGAACCCGGAACGATTCACTCAGTGGTCAGGGAGTCAGCGAACGCCTGAGTCGATTCGCGGCAGCGTCGGCCTACCCCAGCCTCGGGGCCGCGGCGAACAGTCTCGGACTCAACACGTTCACGCTCGTCGCGCAGATCAACCGGATCGAACGAGAACTCGGAGGGCCGCTGCTGTTCAGAGCCGAACGCGGCCGACCCATGACGCTGACCCCCTTGGGAAGGAAGGTGCTCCGGGCGATCCGGACTTCAAGGTGATGCCTAGTCATGAAGGGTTGAAGCTCACGTCGTCGTCCAGACGGTGAAAGGCCCCGTCGAACTCTCCGGACGCAAGCAGCTCGGCGATCACGCTCACCATCCCTCGAATGCCGGGATCTCGAACAATCAGCCCGTCCGAGCACCAGAAGCACCGACCACCTGCCGCTTCTCCCGTCTCCTCCCACCGCTTCATCAACCGGCCGGCCTCAGCAACGGTGAAGATCGTCGCACTCCAGCGCGAGCCATCGGGCGGGCGGACCTCAGCGTCGATGTTGCAGACCTCGTCGGGCACCTCCTCAGGGCCCGGCAGGAAGAGAGCTTCAAAGTCCTCGGTTCGGATGCGGTAGTAGGCGCCGTCCCATCCTGCTGCAGGCACCGGCTTGTCCATGGTGGTCACCGAAGGAGCATCCCAACACGGTAAGAAGTTGTTTCCGATCTGCGGGTTTGTCGAGTCACCCGCCTGATTACGGCCTGGTAACGACCCGGAAGGTCGTAAGCACCAGCACCACCAGACTGATGGGTTAAGGGGATCCGCCCCCTTCCCATCCGCTTGCCCCACCAGGTATCTTGCATCGCATGGAACCAGGTGATTCGGCCAAGCAGGCCCGGGCAGCCGCCCAGCTGCGCAAGGGCGTCCTGGAGTACTGCGTACTCGCCCTGATGCGGGACCGCCCCCGCTACGGCGTGGAACTCCTCCACGCCCTGGAGGACTCCGGTGCCCTGGCCACCAGCCAGGGCACGGTCTACCCGCTGCTCTCCCGGCTCCGCCGCGACGACCTGGTCACCACCACCTGGCAGGAATCCGCCTCCGGACCACCTCGTCGCTACTACGCGCTCACCGACAGCGGCCGGGCCGCGCTCGACGAGTTCACCCGCGTCTGGCCCGGCTTCCGCAACGCCGTCGACGCCTTCCTGACCACCCCACACCCCTCCACCGGAGACCTCGCATGAAGACCTCTGCCGACCCCGTACGCGACTACCTCTCCGCCGTCGAGCGCGAGGGCTCCGCACTCCCCGCCGACCGTCGCCAGGAACTCCTCGCCGACCTCGCCGAACACATCGAGGTGACGCGCACCGAACGCCCCGACGCCACGATCGGCGAGATCCTCGCCGAGCTCGGGGACCCCCGCACAATCGCGGCGACGGCACTGGCCGAGGCGGGGAACGGGACCACCGGCACCCCGGCCGGGAGCGACGTGGACGCACCCGCCCGGCGCGGCAAGGTGCACCCCCTGGTCCCGCTCCTGATGCTCACCCTCTCGCTGCCCTTCACGATGATCTTCTCCATCGGCCCCGACGCGGCGTTCGACCCCGGCCCGGTGTTCGGCTTCCTGTTCCGCATCACCGGCGCGGTACTTCTCTGCACCTCAGTGCACTGGACCGCCGTCCAGAAGACCACCGGCGTACTGCTCACCGTCATCGTGCCGACCACCGTCATCGTCACCTGGAACCTGATCAGCGGCTCGGCGGCGAGCGAAGTCCCGGCCCTCCTGGGCAACCTGGGAAGCCTCGCCCTGATGGCCGGCACGGCAGCATGGCTCTGGCGGGCCCGCCGCGCCTGAGAAGCTGTTTCCGGTCTGCGGGTTTGTCGAGAGCCGTTGGGCGACTGGTGCGGTGACGGAGGGTGGCCGGTCAGCGGGTGATGCGGCGGGTCATGAGGGTGATGGCGGCCCAGGTGATGAGGGTTTCGGAGTGCTGGACGAGCCGTTCGTAGTCGCGGGCATGGCGGCGGGCGTTCAACATCCAGGCCAGCGAGCGTTCGACGACCCAGCGGCGGACGATGACGACGAAGCCGGTGGTGTCCTTGGGCCTGCTGACGGTCTTGATCGTCACGTTGAGGTGGCGTTTGGCCCAGGTCACGAGCTTCCCGGCGTAGGCCCGGTCGGCCCAGACGATGGTGATCTCCGGGTGCATCAGGCGGAGTCGGAAGAGGACCTCCTTCGCGGCGGCGGAGTCGTGGAGGTCGGCCGGAGTGACCATGACGAGCAGGGGAAGGCCGCGGGTATCGACGACCAGGTGCCGCTTGCGGCCGTTGATCTAATGGGCAGCAGATCGGGAACCTGAGCGGTCGAACTGCCAACTCAGACCACTACTCGCCGTTGCCGGTGGCCGGCGTCAGCGTGACGCCCTCCGTTGATCCGGGCTGGAGCCCTCAAAGAAGACTGGCGGGCGCTGGCGCTCGCCATCGGCAACGTAATCGATCATATGATCGGACCGTTGATGTTCGTGGTCCGAGCCGCGTGCGGGGATCACCTCTGAGATGTTCGGGAGCCGACGAGCTCCTCTCAAGACCGAGGGCCCCGCTGGCCGCTGGGGTCACGAACGGCTAATCGGATGTCGGGCCTTCGAGCCCTGCCATTAGAGAGACGCGTGCCCCGCACGGCTGTGACCAGTAACAACAGCCCTTCCATGAAGGACGTGAGCCGGCTTGAACCTGTTCTGCGGTATCGACTGGGCCAGTGATCACCACGATGTCGTCATAGTCGACGCCTCCGGATCCTTACTCACCCGGGGCAGGATCGACGACACAGCCGAGGGCCTCGCCGAGCTGCTGCAGATGCTCGCCGCCCACGGCGACAGTGCCGACGACCCCATCCCCGTCGCTATCGAGACCTCCCGTGGTCTGCTCGTCGCCTCCTTGCGGGCCACCGGCCGCTCGATCTACGCCATCAACCCCATGGCCGCCGCCCGCTACCGAGACAGACACGCCGTCACCCGCAAGAAGTCCGACCACCTCGACGCCATGGTGCTCGCGAACATCCTGCGCACCGACGCCGCCGCTCACCGCCCCTCCCCGCGGACACGGAACTCGTACAGGCCGTCGCCGTGCTCGCCCGAGCCCAGCAGGACGCGGTCTGGGACCGCACGCAGGCCAGCAACAAGCTCACCTCCCACCTGCGCGAATACTTCCCCGGGTTCCTCGCCGCTGTCGGAGTGCGACGCGAGGGCGTGTCCCACCCGATCGCCAGGGTCCTGCTCGCCGCCGCACCCACACCCGAACGCGCCTTGCGGCTGACCCGAGCTCAACTACGTTCGCTGCTGCGGAAGGCCGGCCGCAAGAACACCATCGACGCTGAAACGGAACGACTCTACGTAGCTTTACGACATGCACAGATGCGCCAACACCCTTTGGTAGAAGAGGCGATGGGGCATCAGACGTTGGCGCTTTTGTGGCAACTCGACGCCGCCTGTGTCAGCGCGAACGACCTCGCTGAAGCGTCGGCTGAGGCGTTTGAGAAGCACCCCGATGCCGAGATCATCGTCAGCTTCCCCGGCCTTGGCCCTCTCAGCGGAGCCCGCGTCCTCGCCGAGATCGGCGACGACCGCTCCCGCTTCGCCGACGCGAAGGGCCTCAAGGCTTACGCAGGCGCGGCCCCGATCACCAGAGCATCCGGGAAGAGCGTCGCGGTCCTGGCCCGCCGCGTGAAGAACCAGAGACTGGCCGCAGTCGGCTACGTCTGGGCATTCGCAGCCATGGCCCACTCACCCGGCGCCAGAGCCCACTATGACCGTCGTCGAGAGACTGGCGACCGGCACACCGCAGCCCAGCGCAACCTCTTCAGCCGCATGATCGGCTGCCTCCGCCGACGGCGGTCACCCCGGCGGCCGGGACGAGGGTCTCACCGGGCAGGGTGAGCTCGAAGGAGTACGCACCGGCGGTGCCGACGGGCCGCCCGTCCGCCGTCATGGCGAGCAGGTTGCGGTCCATTTCGAGGGCCGACCACCAGACCCCGCCGCCCTCGGTCGGGGTTTCCGGGAAGCGCCCGAACGCGGCATGGAGTGTGTCGACGAAGACGTCGAGGTCCTGGTCGGTCGTGGGACGGATCTCCATTGCTGCCGCTGCCTCCCCGGGATACCGGCACCACGACTCGTGGTGTCCCGCCACAGTGCAGTGTTGACCCGTGGCCAGGGCAAGCGAATTACGGCCGGGCTCGCGGCCGGTCACAGCACAGCCCGGTCCCAGCCCGGCCCCGGGGGTGAGTTTCGGTGGTCGGGCTCGGCGGCGGTGATCCCCGCCGCCGCCCGCACGGGAGGCTCAGCCCTCGGCACGGTAGTCGAGCCGCCCGCCGCGGGTGGCCGCATTGCGCCGCAACTCCCGGGAGACGGTCGACGGCGATCGGCCCAGCCGGCGCGCGATCTCGCGTACTCCCACGTCCTGGGCCTTGAGCAGCGCGATCTCCTCACGTTCCGCGAATGACAGATATCTGCCCGACAACGGGCTGAGCTGGATCAACGGCATACCGCCACGCTCGCGGAACCACCGTGAACCCACAGGCCCCGACACACCGCACGCGATCGCCGCATCTTCGCTGGTCAGCCCCTCGGCGATCTTCACCCAGAACGCCCGCTCCACGTCCCGACGGACCGGAGGCCGCCCCGTGAACGCATCGCCGGACGCCCCGTCAACGTCGTCACCCATCCCACTGGTCTTCCCACGCAACGCCTCCACGATCAGGTGTTGCGACGACCCGTTGAATCCACCCTCGCTTCCCCTGTCGGAATGGAAGATCACGCTGTCGACCTGGCCGCCGCGGGTCGCGGCTGCCATGTTCGGCGACGCTCCCACCAGGGCCGCGTCGTGGTGCGCGCCCATCGCGTAGCCGAGCAGGCGGCGCGAGAAGAGGTCCAGGACGGTGGCGAGGTAGAGAGGAACGCCACCAACTCGGCCGGGAGCGGGCGTTCGTCCGGCCGACGTCAGGAGCTCGTGAGGATGACGAGTTGCTGGGTCGCTCGGGTCATCGCGACATAGCGGTCCACTGCTCCTTCGATGCCCTTGCCGAACGCCTCTGGGTCGATGAGGACGACCAGATCGAACTCGAGCCCCTTCGACAGCTCCGGGGTCAGCGACCGGACGCGGGACGTCGTCCGGAATGTGGGATCGCCGATGACGCAGGCGATCCCGTCGACATGTGCGGCGAGCCAGGTGTCGAGGATCGAGCTCAGATCCGAAGCAGATCCGTGTACGACGGGGACGTCGCTGCTGCGGATGGAGGCCGGCACGTTGGCGTCCGGGAGCACGGCCCGGATGACCGGCTCGGCTTCCGCCATGATTTCTTCCGGCGTCCGGTAGTTGATGCTCAGGGAGGCCAGGTTGATCCGGTCGAGCCCGATCCGCCCGAGCCGTTCCTGCCACGACTCCGTGAACCCGTGCCTGGCCTGGGCGCGATCCCCGACGATGGTGAAGCTCCGGGACGGGCACCGGAGCAGCAACATCTGCCACTCTGCGTCGGTCAGTTCCTGGGACTCGTCCACGACGATGTGCGCGAACGGGCCGGCGAGCAGGTCCGGTTCGGTGCTGGGCAGTGCGGTCTCGTCGACCAGGGTGTCCTGTATGTCCTGTCCGCGCAGCATCGTCACCACACCTTCACCGTCGTCATCGGCCTCAAGCAGGGCGTCGACGACCTTGGCCATGTGCTCGCGTTCGGCGGCGACAGAGGCGTTATGCCGACGCTTACGTCGCGACGCCTCCGGGTCGCCGAGCCGCTGCCGTGCTGCGTCCAGGAGCGGCAGGTCGGACACCGTCCAGGCCTGGGCGGCCCCGCGCTGCAGCTGCTGAACGTCCTCGGGGCTGAGCCAGGGCGCGCACTTCCGCAGGTAGGCGGGTACCGACCACAGGTCTGCGACGAGGTCAGCCGCTTCGAGCAGCGGCCACGCGTGGTTGAAGGTCGTGAGCAGCTCCCTGTTCTGCAGCAGCGACTTGCGGAGCAGGTCAGCCGAGGCGTCGCCGTCGTGCTTGTCCACCAGGATCGTGAGCAGCTCCTCCCAGATCTGGTCGCGCGCCTCGTTGTGCGGAGTACCGGGTTCTGCTGCTTCGAACGCCACGGCCCAATCGTCGGCGCCCAGCCAGATGTCGGACCAGTGGGTCGTGATCGTCATCCCCTTGGTGGGTGGCTCCTCGTAGAACCTGACGGCCGTCTCGATCGCCTTCATCAGGTTCGCCGACGACTTCAGGAGGGCCACGTTCGGGTCGGCCTCCATCGCTGCTGCGGCTCCCTCGGCGACGAGGTCCCGCAGGGTGCAGGTCTGCACGCCCTCCTCTCCGAGGCTGGGGAGGACGTCGGCGACATAGCCCAGGTAGGGCTGGTGCGGACCGACGAACAGCACGCCGCCCCGGCGGTGACCGAGGCGAGGGTCGGAGTAGAGGAGGTAGGCGGAGCGGTGCAGAGCGACGACGGTCTTCCCCGTACCCGGACCGCCGTCGACGACGAGAGCGCCGCGGGATCCCGCGCGGATGATGGCGTCCTGGTCGGCCTGGATGGTGCCCAGCACGTCTCGCATCCGTGTCGACCGGTTGCTGCCCAGGCTGGCGATGAAGGCGGACTGGTCGTCGAGCGCGGCGTGCCCGGCAAACCCGTCCGAGGTGAACACCTCGTCCCAGTAGTCGCTGATCCGGCCGCGGGTCCAGCGATACCTGCGGCGGCTCGCCAGACCCATCGGGTTGGCGTGGGTGGCTCCGAAGAACGGCTCGACCGCGGGGGAGCGCCAGTCGAGCAGCAGCCGACGACCCGCGCTGTCCGTAAGGCCAAGTCGTCCGACGTACACGGGCTCGGCGTCGTCTGCGCTGACCATGTGTCCGAGGCACAGGTCCAAACCGAAGCGACGCAGTGCGCGCAGGCGAGCGGTCAGCCGGTGGACCTCCGTGTCCCGGTCCATCGCCTGCCGGCCGATGCCGCCGGGTGCCTTGCGCTCGGCGTCGAGGCGGTCGGTCAGCTCGGCGATCGACTGCTCGAGGCACTCCGCGATGGCTGCGAAGTGCTGCTCATCGCCGGCGATCAGCGTCGGGTCGGCCTTGGGGGAGATGTGGTCGGGAAGGTCGAACGCGCTGGTGGTCAGAGGGTTCACTCATCAGCTCCGATCTGAGGCCGCTTGCAACCATTGCGCGCGGCAGGGCGTCTGGACCGGCGCGACGAACCTGGTGGCCATGACGAGCAACGCTCCGCCTGACGTGGACCCCGTGGCCGTTGTCGGTTCAGGTCGCCAGGGTGTGTAGGTTCTCGTGTTCTGGGTCCTGGCTCGACGATCCGGTGTGGTTCACGCGGACCTGGGCGGCCTTTCTCGGCTGACCGTGTCGAGCAGCAGCTTCGCGGCCACCGTTGTCCCGTCGGTGCGGATCGTGCCGGCCACGGCCGTCGCTCGTGCGCGGGTCTGGGGGGTCAGGGCCGTCTGGAGCGCGGCCGACAGGGACTCGAAGGTCGGAGTCGGACCGTCGTGTGCCGCGCCGATGCCCAGGTCGGCCACCCGGTCGGCCCAGTACGGCTGGTCCACCATCTGGGGTACCACCACCTGGGGCGCGCCGGCCCGGGTGGCCGTCGTCGTGGTGCCCGCGCCGCCGTGGTGCACGACGGCGGCCACCCGGCCGAACAGTGCCTGCTGGTTGACCTCGCCGACGACGAAGCAGTCGTCCTGGCCGTCGATCAGGGCCAGGTCGGCCCAGCCGCGCCCGACGAGTGCGCGGCGGCCCTGCGCGCGGATCGCCTCGATGGCCACCCGGGCGACGTCCTTCGATGCGCGCATGGGCATGCTGCCGAAGCCCACGTACACCGGTGGTGTGCCGACGTCCAGGAACGCCACCAACTCGGCCGGGATCGGGCGTTCGTCCGGCAGGATCCACGCGCCGGTCTGCACGACGTCGAGGTCCGGCGTCTTCTGCCACGGGTCCAGGGTCGGGTCCGTCGCCAGCCACGGCTGGTCGCCGATGACGTAGTCGCGGACGTCGTCCACCGGTGGCAGGCCGATCGATGCCCGGTTCGTGTTGAGCGCCTCACCGAACAGCGCGTTGATGCTCTGGGCGTCCAGGTCCCACAGCACCCGGTTGTCGGTTACCTCCGGCGGGAACGGCCGGCCCGGATACGCCAGCGGCGGGTGGTGCGGCGACGGCAGGGTGAGCTGCTGGAAGGTCACGGACACGGAGCGGATGCCCAGTTTCTCGGCCACCGACCGCGCGCCGGCCGCGGCCGGCAGCGCGCCGGTCGCCACCAACGCATCGCATCCCTCGGCCGCCGCGGTGACCGCGGCGAACTGGCTGGCGATCAACTCGGCCGCGCGCCGGGGGAGGGATGACGGCGGCGACGCCGCAGTCGTCAGCGCACGCGCCGACTGGCCGACCGGCACCAGCGGCACGCCGACACCGGCCAGCCGCTGCGCGAAGTCCTCGTCCGGCGGCGCGCACACCCGCACCTCCGCGCCGAGTGCCCGCAACTGCCCCGCGAGTCCCACCATCGGTTCGACGTCCCCGCGCGACCCATACGTCGACAACAGCACCCGCACTTCGCGACTCCCATTTCCTCAAGTTCTGGCTTCGGTCGGCGATTCTGCGGCACGACCCGGGTCTTGCCGCAAGCCCCCCGGTGCGCTATACGTTGAGAGTGGAAAGGAGTGGGTACTCCCCTTTCCCATTTATCGTCCGCTGTGGACGGACAACCTCCTCGCGAAGCGGCGGCGCGCCGCGTACGGGGGTACCGTCGGCCCAGGAGGATCTCCCCATGGGCCTACGGATGCAGCCGCGGAACGAGAAGTTCTTCACCCTCTTCAGCAAGGCCGGCTCGAACGTCGTCGAGAGCGCCGCCCTTCTCAGGGAGTTCGTTGCCGCGCCGCACGAGCGCTGGGTGGAGCCCGCCAAGCGCATGCACGACACCGAGCACGCCGGCGACGGCACCACTCAAGAAAACGACAAGTGCCACGGGATTACGGCACCGACACGGTGCTGGAACGGCACGTGAAACCACAAGTCACAGAATCTGACGCTGATTCAGGGCAGGGGAACCTGCAGTCCCAAGGGCCCCCGACTTCACGGCACAGTCGCAGCCTCGTGGGCATCACGGTGGCACGTGTGACGTCGCCGCGAGACTCGCCGGCAGATCCTCCTTCTCCCCGCGGCGAATGCGGGATCCACTGGGAGGGATGACTTTGGAGCGGCGCCGGAGTCTTTTCTGCAGTTGACCCGGATGAGGAAGTGGAGCGAGTCCCGTGCGCATCGTGATCAGTGAGTTCATGAGCTTGGACGGCGTCGTGCAGGCGCCAGGCGGACCCGACGAGGACACCGACGGTGGCTTTGCCCACGGCGGCTGGTCGCACCCCTTCTTCGATCCGGAGGTGGTGGGCGGTGCCTTCGACGACGCGCTGACCAAGGCCGAGGCGCTGTTGTTCGGGCGCCGCACGTGGCAGTCGATGGCCGCGGCGTGGCCCGAGCGAGCCGGTGACCCGTTCGCCGACCGGATGAACGCCATCCCGAAGTACGTCGTGTCCGACACGCTGGGCGACGCCGAGCTGACGTGGGACAACACCACGCGCATCCCCGGCGACAAGGCCGTTGCCTGCATCCGTGAGCTGCACGAGGCCGACGGCGGCGACCTGCTGGTCATGGGGAGCCCCACGCTTGCGCGCACCCTCCTGCGCGAGGGCATGGTCGACGAGCTCCGGCTGGTGATCATGCCGGTGGTCCTCGGCGGTGGTAAGACGATCTTCCCCGGCGACGGCGCGCTGCGCCCGTTGGAGCTGGTCTCCACGGTCACCAGCGGCACGGGGGTACACGTCTGCACCTACCGGCCGGTCACCGAGGGGTAGGTCGGGCGGCGGGGCGCCGGGGCCGTGCGCCGGGCCGACCCTGGTGGCCGTACGGTTCCGGCGCTTGCCGGTTCGCCTCGTTCGACCCGTCCGTCGGCGCGGCGGTCATCCGCCGGTTGCACCGCTGCCGGCGCCGAGGTCCTGGGCGGAGGGCACGGCCGGCCCGGTGGCGCGCAGCGTCATGCCGGCCAATTCCCGGCCGGCTCCGGGTCGAAACACTCCAGGGCCGCCGGTCGGTGCCCGAGCGCGACGGGACGGGGAGCCTTCTCGACCTCGCGGGACGCCTTCCAGGGAGCGATCCCGCTTCGGTCGGTGCGACCGACAGCCATGCGGTCAATCGTTCTTTGTCCGCCCGCGCCGCAGGCCGGAACCCATGCCGACCGGACGTGCCACGGCGGGTTCGGCAGCCGATAAACGCCGTTGTTGCGGACCCCGGCGATGGATACGGTTGCTGGGTCGTCCCGCGCGCGGAGCGACGTCATCGACGGGAGGTGTGCAGCACATGCGCAGGAGCTGTCAGCACCCGAACTCGTGCACTGCCAGGCCACCAACCGCTTCCTCATGACGGAGACATCTTGTCGATTCGCATCACCCCGCTGACCGACCCCGACCGCGGCCCGGCCGGCCACCGCCTGGCGTGGCTCGCATCCGGTCCCACCGGAGCTCCGACCGGATCAGCTTTTCTGCGTCTCTTCACGACCACCGGTCAGGAGCACCTGGCCGAGCTCGAACTCGACGTCCATCCGGCCGAGAGGCGGAACGGCATCGGATCACAGCTGCTGGAAGCGGCTGTGGCCACTGCTCGAGCCGAGGGCCGGAGCTGCGTCACCGCTCAGGTGGACGCGGGATCACCCGGTGACCGGTTCCTTTCGGCACGGGGCTTTCGCAAGGTCCTGACCCTGACGTTCGCCCGGCTCGCGTTGGCGCGGGCGGACCTCGCCGCTCTCACCGAGATCATCCGGAAGCCGCACCCCGGCTACCAGCTGGTGTCATGGGCCGGAACCGTCCCCGATGAGCTCGCCGAGACTTTCGCGTCTTCGCGGCGGGCCATGGACGACATGCCGATGGACGACACCGACTACGGCACGGTGAGCTGGGACGTGGACCGGGTCCGGGCAGTGGCACAGGTCATCGAGAAGCGCGGCGACCTTCTGTACACGGTCGCCGTCATCGACCAGTCGAACGGCACGATCGCCGGTTTCACCGAGCTGGTCGTCCCCGGCGCCGGCAGGGGTGACGGCCAGCACTACGGCACCGGGGTCCTGCCCGAGCACCGCGGACATGGCCTCGGCCGATGGATGAAGGCCGAGGCGATCCGGCAGGCCGTCGAGTACCACCCGGATCTCGGCGGTCTGCTGGCAGACACGGCCGACAGCAACCGGCCCATGCGCGCGATCAACGACGCGTTCGGATATCTGCCGACCCATAAATCGCTTCTGTACCAGCTCGATCTGTAGACGCGATGCCGCAAGGCCGGGATTGCTCTGTTGCCCGGACAGGGCTGCCCCGGCCGTGTGCTGCCCTCCCCGAGCGGGTCACCCCGCAGGGATGATGCGGGTGACGACCGTCTCCACAAGCCGGTCCAGGACGGCCTCGGTGTGGGGAGCGTCGGCGGTCTCGCTCCCGGTGAGCACGTCGGGCAGTGTGAAGTGCTCCAGCAGCAGGCCCGTCATGGCGAGATACAGCACGAGGAAGGCGTCGGCATCGCCCGGCAGCCCCGCTTCCCGGTGGAAGCGGGCGCTCTCGTCCAGATTGGCGCGGAAGGTCCGGTTGAGCCGGTCCCGGAGGGCGGGGCGCCGGGTGGCCTCCAGGCGCAGTTCCAGCATGGCGAGGTAGCCGGTGCGATCGGCGGCCATGCGCTGTACCAGCCATCGCATCAGTTCGGTGACCAGCTCGCGCGAGGGAGCCGGGCGCATCGCCTCCTCGACTCCGACCGGGTCCGGTGTCATCCGGTCGGTGATCCGGGCGCCGGCTTGCATGAACAGGTCGTCCCGGTTGGCGAAGTAGTTGGACGCCGTCCCGACCGGTACGCCCGCCCGTGTGTCGACCGCACGGAAGGTGAGCCCTCGCGCACCCTCGTGCGCCAGCACCTCGATGGCGGCATCGACGAGTGCCGTTCTGCGCTCCGGGTTCCTGACCATGTGTGTCTCCTCTTCCTTCGGTCCCTCTGCGGAAAGGGTCTTGCGCAACCACTACATGTGAAGCACTATAAGCGAAGTGGTTCACATGCCCGAGCCAACGCCACATTGAACGGGGATCTTGTGCGAAAGCTGACCTACTTCATTGCCTGCTCCATCGACGGCTTCATCGGTGACCCGAGCGGTGATGCGTCGTCCATGTACCGGTTCGTGGACGAGGAATTCCTCGACTACCTCAAGTCCCAGTATCCGGAGACGGTTTCGACCGCAGGCCGCCGGCAGCTGGGAATTCACGGCGTCAGGAATCAGAAGTTCGACACCGTGATCCAGGGAAGAGCCAGCTACCAACTGGCCCTGGACGCCAACATCACCAGTCCGTATGCCCAACTGCGCGAGCTCGTGGCATCCCGGACCGTGAAGGAGTCGCCGGACCCGAACGTCGAACTCGTCTCCGGCGACGTGGTCGGCAGGGTGCGGGAACTCAAGGCGGAGGAGAGCGGCCTCGGGATCTGGCTCTGCGGTGGCTCACAGCTCGCGGGGGAACTGCTCGACGAGATCGACGAGCTCGTGATCAAGACGTATCCGCTGGTCTACGGCTCGGGAATGCCGATGTTCGGATCGGATTTTGCGGCCACGGAGTTCATGTTGGATTCGGTGGCTGCCTTCGACAACGGAGTACTGGTCAGGACGTACAGCCGCAAGCGCTGACCCCCGGGCCCGCTGGCCGCGAAATCGGGTCGCCGACGAGTCGATGTGCCGGTACTTGTGGACCATGACCTATTCCTCAGAAGAGTTGCTTCCCGGTACGCAGCGGGCGCTGCTGCACCGCATCGCCTCCGCACAGGTCGAAGGCCGTACGCCCTCGCTCGTCGCTGCGGTGCAGCGCCAGGGCCGGATCGTCTGGAACGGATCGCGCAGTTGCGTCGACGGTCACGCCCCCGACTCCGATACACAGTTCAGGATCGGTTCCCTGACCAAGACCTTTACAGCCGTGCTGGTCCTGCGGCTGCGTGACGAGGGGCTGCTCGATCTCGACGACCCGCTGGAAAAGCACCTGCCAGGGACAGGGGTCGGCGGGGTCACCGTCCTCCAACTACTGGGCCACAGTGCGGGGCTGAGCGCCGAGTCGCCCGCGCCCTGGTGGGAGCGGACGCCGGGAACTCTGCGCCCCGAGCTCGCCGATGTCCTCGGCGAGCAGACGCGGATGCACCCTCCTGGCCGTCGGCACCATTACTCGAACCCCGGCTACTCAGTGCTCGGAGCGCTGATCGAGGCGGTGCGCAGCGCATCGTGGGCGGAGGTACTGCAGCGCGAGATCCTGAAACCGTTGGGCATGCGTCGTACGAGCACCCAGCCACAGGCGCCGCACGCGGGTGGCTGGGCCGTCCACCCGTGGGCCGATGTCATGCTTCCCGAACCGGCGGAGGACCTCGGTCTCATGGCACCGGCCGGGCAGCTCTGGTCGACCACCGCCGACCTCCTCCGGTTCGCCGCCTTCCTCGTCGAGGGGGATGACCGTGTGCTGGGCGCCGCCTCGGTGGAGGAGATGCGTGCTCCGTCGGCGCCGTCCGAGTCCGGTCCCGGGGAGGGCGCTTACGGTCTCGGCCTGCAGGTCGTACAACAGAGCGGCCGCACCCTGCTCGGGCACACCGGCTCGCTGCCGGGGTTCCTGGCAACGCTCTGGTTCAGCATCGAGGATGATGTGGCCGCCGTGGTGCTCGCCAATGCCACTTCTGGGCCGCTCGCCGGTCCGATTGCCGCGGACCTCGTGGAGATCGTCGCCGAGGCCGAGCCGCGCATCCCTGAGCCGTGGCGCCCGCTGCCCGAGGCCGACCCGGAACTCCTCGCGCTGACCGGACTCTGGTACTGGGGCACGCGCCCGAATGTCCTGCGCCTGACTGCAGACCGGGGGCTGGAACTGGGGCCGCTGCGTGGCGACGGCCGCGGTGCCCGATTCGTCGCGCAGCCGGACGGCACCTGGACCGGCCTCGACGGTTATTACGCGGGGGAGACACTCCGTGCCGTCCGGGACGTCGACGGAAGCGTGAGCCACCTCGACCTGGGGTCGTTCGTCTTCACACGTGAGCCGTACGATCCCGCGTCGGCCGTTCCCGGTGGGGTCGACGCGGAGGGCTGGCGGGGCCTCGGCGCCTGAGCGTCACGGCGTCCGGCGTCACGTTTCACGTGAAACGCGACGCCGGAGCCCGCTCATGCCGTCAACTCCCTTTCCAGCGGCGTGCGGAAGCGTGGAGTGATCCGTGTTTCCCCCACCCACTCCGACAGCCGGGACGCCTCCGCCTCGATCGCGGTGGTGGCATCCCGGCCGATGTCGGACAGCAGTCGCCAGGCCGGCCCGCCATCGGCGCGCTGTGCCCAGCCACCCACGATCTCGCCGTTCCACCACACCGTCGGGCCGATGTTGCCGGACCGGTCGAAGAGTGCCGCCCGGTGCTCGGCCGGAAGATGGAAACCGCGATCGGCCCAGCCCATCGCGCTCGGGTCGAGGGCGGGAAGCAGTGCCGCCCACGGCTCCAGGGACGGTTCGGGCTCCGTGTCCCCCGGGGAGACCCAGCCCGTCGCGCCGCTGTCGAGCCGCACCTCCTCGGCTCCGGCGGCTGCCAGCGCACTGCGTACCTGGCCGAGGCCCCAGCCCGTCCACCACTTCAGATCGGCCTCGGTCGCGGGGCCGTACGAGCGGAGATAGCGCAGGGCCAGTTCCGCCTGTGCCTCTGCGGGCTCCCGGGCGGGCCATGGCTCGCCTGCCGTCCAGCGGAACTGGCTGGAGGTCCAGGAGCCGCGCGGCCGGTCCCGGCGGATCAGGCCTTCGGCTGCCAGCACCCGCAGAACACGGGTGGCGACTCCCTGAACCGCCTCCTGCTTCTTGCCGGGGAAGATTGTGATCTTCGTACGCAGCGCTGGTACGGCGGCGGACAGCTCGCTGCCGGTGGCGGAGCCGCGCGCTGTGAGGGCGGCCAGGGTCGCTTTTTCCGTCTCGATGAGCCAGTTCTCGCCCAGTCCGTTCCCGTCGTCCTGCAGGTGCTTGAGGAAGGTCCGGCGCTCCTTGGCGGCCACGGCCCGGGCGTTCGACGCGTCGACATACGGGGCGAGCCCGCTCGACACCGTGAAGAGGGTGTTGCGCATGGAGAGCAGCCGGACCAGAGAGACGTCCTCGTAGAGAGCCCGCTCCACCGTGTCCACGCCGGCCTCGGCGAGCCGGGCGCAGGTGGAAAGAAAGACAGTGGCCGCGTCGGTGGCGTGCAGGGCAACGACCGCGTCGGCCACGGAGACCGCGGATGCGGCCCGCACGGAGGGCGCCAGGAAGTGACGTCGGCCGAGTCTGATCCGGCGCTGTGTGTCGCTGATGGCGCGCATCGAGCGCTCCTTCGGTCTGTCGGATCCTGTGGATTCCGAACTGCGGTCACAGAGCGAGCTTGAAACCTACGTGACTGGCGGTGAAGCCGAGTCGCTCGTAGAAGCGATGGGCATCGGTCCGCGTCGCATCGGACGTCAGCTGGACCAACTGGCAGTTCTGGCGCCGGGATTCGTCCACTGCCCATTGGATCAACTGAGTGCCGAGGCCGCTGCCGCGTTCATCGGCATGGACGCGAACGCCCTCGATGATGGAGCGGGTCGAGCCGCGCCGGGAGAGCCCGGGGACCACCGTCAGCTGCAGGGTCCCGACAACACCGCCTTCGCGGACGGCGACGACCAGGTGCTGGTTCGGGTCATCGGCGAGTCGCTGGAACGCGGCGTGGTAGGGGGCGAGATCGTCCGGCGACTCGCGCTGCGCGCCCAGCGGATCGTCCGCGAGCATGGCCACGACGGCCGGGATGTCGGTGGGGGCCGCCGGGCGTATTTCCAGATCGCTCATGATCGGCAGGCTACGCAGTTCAGGTGGCCTACGCGGGGACTTTCAGCTCTTCGACCGCCGTGACGAGCGGGGCCAGCTCGGGGTTCCTGGCCGCCTCGTCGAGGGCGGCGCGCAGAGCGGCGTCATTGGTCGGCCGGGCCTGGGCAAGCAGTGTGAGGCCGGCATCGGTGACGTTGGTGTAGATGCCGCGGCGGTCGGTGTCGCAGAGATACCGGGTCAGCAGCCCGCGGTCTTCGAGGCGGCTGACAAGACGGGTGGTGGCGCTCTGGCTGAGCACGACCGCGTCGGCGACCTGCTTCATCTGCAGATGGCCGCCCGGGCCGTTGTGCTGTCGGCTCAGGACGTCGAGCAGGGAGTACTCCCGCATGCTGAGCCCGTGCCCGGACTGCAGGGCCCGCTCGATATGAGACTCGATCTTGCCGTGGAGCAGGGAGAGGGCGCACCAGCCCTGCGAGAGGGCAGTCAGTGCAGGGTCCGTCGCTGTCATGGTCTCTCCTCTGTGCGGAGCCGCTTGCCTCCAGGATAGAGGACGTCTGCAATAGCCCGCGTTTGCAATTAATCGCGCTTGCAATTATTGTGGACGCTTGTAAGGCGCAGATGCAATCTCTTGAGAAGGTGAAACCCATGCCGCTCGCGCTCCTCGCCCTCGCCATTGGGGCATTCGGTATCGGAACCACCGAGTTCGTGATCATGGGGCTGCTCCCCGAGGTTGCTGCGGACTTCCAGGTCTCGATCCCCACCGCAGGATTCCTCGTCACCGGCTACGCACTCGGAGTCGTACTCGGCGCTCCGCTGATGACAGTCCTTGGCACGCGGGTCACCCGCAAACGCATGCTCATGCTCCTGATGGGGCTGTTCATCGTGGGCAACGTGGTGTCCGCCGTCGCCCCCGTCTTCGGCGTGATGCTCGCCGGGCGAGTGATCGCCTCCCTCGCCCACGGTGCCTTCTTCGGCATCGGATCGGTCGTCGCGGCCGATCTGGTCGCCCCACAGAAAAAGGCCGGCGCGATCGCCATGATGTTCACCGGCCTCACCGTCGCCAACGTCGTCGGCGTACCGCTCGGCACCTACATCGGGCAGAGCGTCGGGTGGCGGACCACGTTCTTCATCGTTGCGGCCCTCGGAGTCGTCGGCCTTCTGGGTGTGGCCAGGCTGGTGCCCGAGCAGCCGAAGGCCGAAGGCGTGCGGCTCCGCCATGAGCTGGCCGCGTTCCGCAATGTGCAGGTGCTGCTCGCCATGGCGATGACCGTCCTGGGCTTCGGTGGAGTTTTCGCCGCGATCACCTACATCACGCCGATGATGACCGAGATCGCCGGCTTCTCCGCGTCCTCCGTCACCTGGCTGCTGGTCCTCTTCGGGCTCGGCATGGTCGGGGGCAATCTGCTCGGCGGCAAGTTCGCCGACCGCCACCTGATGCCGATGCTGTACGTGTCGCTGGGCTCCCTGTCCGTGATCCTGGCAGTCTTCACGCTGACCGCCCACAACAAGATCGCGGCAGCCGTCACCATCGTGCTGATCGGTGGCCTGGGCTTCGCGACCGTACCGCCGCTGCAGAAGCGGGTTCTCGACCAGGCGGCGGGGGCCCCGACCCTCGCCTCCGCCGTCAACATCGGCGCCTTCAACCTCGGCAACGCGCTGTCGGCGTGGCTCGGCGGCCTCGTCATTGCTGCCGGTCTCGGTTACACCGCACCCAACTGGGTCGGCGCCGCACTGGCTGCTTCCGCTCTGGTCCTCGCCGTCCTCTCCAGCGCCCTGGAGCGCCGGACGGTCACCCGCAGCCGCCTTGTCGCCGGACGTATTCCCGAGCCGGTCGAGGCATCCGCCGCCCGGCGCTGACACCCCCACAACGCGCGCGCTCACCACAGGGCGCGCACTCTCCACCGCACCAAGGAGCCATCCCTCATGAGCACCACCCTCCCCACGGCCGTTGCTCCGCTGACCATTCAGGACGCGGAATTGCTGGTCGCCGCAGCCCGCACCGCTGCCGAAGCCGCCGGTGTCACCGCCGCTGTGACGGTCCTCGACGCGGGCGGCCACCTGCTGGCCTTCCGCCGCGACGACCGGGCCGTACTCATCGCGGGCGAGACCAGCACCCGCAAGGCGTACACGGCCCTTCAGCTCGGCGCCCCGACCGCCGACCTCGTCGACGCGGTCCAGCCGGGCGGGCTCTTCCACACCCTGCCGACCGCCCTCGACCGGCCGCTGCTCTTCATCGCCGGCGGTGTTCCGGTCTTCCGCGACGGTCGGCTGATCGGAGCCGTCGGCGTGGGCGGTGGCGCGCCCGAGCAGGACCACGGCTTCGCCACGGCCGCCGTGACGGCTCTCGGCTGACTCGCGAACCGCTGCGAAGGCAGCGGAAATCCATTGGTGTCCGTTCCCATGTGCCAGGAGAATCCCGGCACATGGGAACGGACATCTACGGTTTCATCGAGTGCCGGGCCAGTTGGTACGAGAAGGGCGAGCCCTGGTCGGCCGCAGTCGATCTCGATCTGCTCTACATGGGCCGGAGTTACGACGCGTTCGGCTGCCTCTTCGGCGTGCGCAACCGTGCCGGCTTTCGACCGCTCGCGGCCGGCCGTGGGCTGCCGGAGGGTGTCTGCGACCGCGTCCGCCAGGAGTTCGGGAACATGGCGGCCGACGCGTGCAACGCCACCTGGATCGGCTGGGACGAGCTGAAGACCGTCGATTGGGACGAGCCCGCAGCGGCGTCGGACGCGCGGATGGCCCGGCGTGAGGCCGTTCCGGTGGACGGAGACCGGAAGCCGGTGTGGACGGTGATAGAAACGCCGGCCGCCATCCACGGTGACGCAAACGTCCAGCTCGCGCTCTGGTTCGACTGACAGGACAACGGGCCGGTGACAGGCATTTCCCCGGCCCGGCGCCGTTCAGCCCGGTCCGCGTCAGCCCGTCGCCACGGTCAATGGTGCGAAGCGACGGGTCCAGTCGCCCGGCAGGTCCGGGGACCGGTAGGCCATCACCGTGGTTCCGGAGCCGACCGGCTGCAGACCACACTCCTTGAGCCGGTCCAACAGTTCTTCGTGGCGTGCGTCGATGTCCGCGCGCAGGGGACGGTCCGTCGCCTGCGCGAGGGAGTCGACGAGCGCCAGCGCCGTGACGGTGTCATGGGCGATCAGCGGACCGACCACATGGACACCGTCGCTCGGCCACAGCGCCGCGTAGCCGACAAGCCCGTCCTTGTCCTCCGCGACCCGGAGGTGATCTGCGAAGGCCGGCAGCCGGGCAAGGAGATGCGTCCGGTCCGCGCCGAACACCTCCGCGTCCAGCCGGAGCATGGCACGCAGATCCTCGGCCGTCGCCGGACGGACGGCCACGGTGGACGCTGCGGGAGTGCCGTCACCCGACGCGCCGGTCGGCCGGAAGCGACCACTGATCCGCTCGGCCCGGCCCACCCCTTCGAAACCGAGCTCTTCGTACAGCGGCCGCCCGGCCGACGTCGCGTACAGGCTGAGTGACGTCTCCCCCGCCGTTTCGATCACCTGGTGCATCAGGCGCCGGGCGATCCCCTGGCGCGCGTACCGCTCGGCGACGAGGAGCATGCCGATGGCGGCGAGGCCCTGGCCGTATGAGGTCATCACACAGGCGGCCATCAGGCCTTTGCCCTCGGGATCATCGATGCCGTAGCCCTTTCCTGCGGAGAGGAGCAGGGCCCAGCGGTGCTCGTCACGCGGCCAGCCGCGGTCCTCGCAGAGATTGGCGCAGGCGACTAGGTCTCCCCGGGTGAGGCGCCGGATGGGCGTATCGGTGTGCGGGTGGGGCAGTGGGCTGGGCATGAGGGCCAGGCTGTCCGACGCAGTGATCGCTCGTCCACCGCTTTACCGGATCCGGCCGAGACGCATATGCGCCGACCGCGCCGATAGCGCCCGCGCGGCCAGAGAGCCGAGCCCGCGGTGAGGGCTTGGCAGCGAGCTGCACGCGTGCGCAGTTTCACGTGAAACACGCAGCTGAGCGACGGTCAGAGGTGATCCGGCGCTGATGCGTGTTGCCCGCATTGTCCCCGGGTTCCCGTTCTGGCCATGGGGCAAAAGAGCGTAACGGGAGAACTGGTTCGGATACCCGGACTTCCCGCTATTTGTCCGACCTACAGGTGTCGCAGGCATGCTGGGGCGAGGGACCGCAGGCGGTGCGTGCGGTGTCGGCACGCTCATGCGACCAGAAGATGCTCGAGGCGAGGCACAATTATGGACGCTCCGGCCACCATGTCGACCGGCGACGGAACTCTGAGATCTCCCGATGCGACCCTGATCCACCGCACCCTGGCAGAGCTCACTCCTGTCGCGGACCAGGCCACCTCGTACTTCTACGCCCTGCTCTTCGTGCGCCACCCCGATCTGCGGGCCATGTTTCCGGTCGCGATGGACGCCCAGCGCGACCGTCTCCTCCGGGCGGTCCTCACGGCTGCCGACCGGATGGACGACCCCGATGCGCTGACCGAGTACCTCGGCGGACTGGCCCGCGGGCACCGTAAATACGGCGCTCTGCCCGCGCACTATCCCGCATTCGGCGAGGCTCTCCTCGGCGCACTGAGTCGCTACGCCACCACATGGGACGGGGAGACCGAAGCGGCCTGGATCCGTGCCTACACCGCGATTTCGCAGATCATGATCGACGCGGCTGCCGAGGACGAGGAACGGGCTCCCGCCTGGTGGCTGGCGGAGGTTGTCTCCCACGACCTCAGAACGCCCGACACAGCGATCCTCACCGTCCGTCCCGACCAGGCGTATCCCTTCCTCGCGGGCCAGTACGCCGCCATGGAAACCTCGTGGTGGCCACGGATCTGGCGGCACTACTCCTTCGCCTCGGCCCCTCGCCCCGACGGTCTGCTCACCTTCCACATCAAGGCGGTCCCGGCGGGCTGGGTCTCCAACGCTCTGGTGCGCCGGGCCCGCCCCGGCGACGTGGTGCGTCTCGGCCCGCCCACCGGCTCGATGACCGTCGACCACACCACCCACAACGGTCTGCTCTGCCTGGGCGGCGGCACGGGTATCGCGCCCATCAAGGCACTTGTCGAGGATGTCGCCGAGCACGGCGACCGGCGCCCCGTGGAGGTCTTCTACGGCGCACGCAGCGACCGCGACCTGTACGACATCGACACGATGCTGCGGCTCCAGAAGACTTTTCCCTGGCTCGCCGTGCGGCCTGTGGTCTCCAGCGGTACGGGGAGCAGGCTGAAAGGCCTGCTGCCCGACGCGGTACGCGAGGGCGGTCCGTGGCCCGAGTACGACGCCTATCTCGCGGGGCCGCCGGGGATGATCCGCAGCGTCGTGGACGTCCTCAGGGGGATCGGTATGCCGCCCGAGCGCATCCGGCATGACTCCGTCGAGAAACTGGCGCCCCCGGGCCCGGGCTGACCACGACGGCCCGACCCATCGGCATGGGGCCTCCGGGCTCGGGATCAGCCCAGATCCGGCGCGTGCATCGCCCGGACGCCCTCGATGTTGCCGTCCAGGTAGTGCCGCAGCGACAGCGGCACGAGATGGACGGCGGCGATCCCGATCCGGCTGAACGGCACCCGTACGACGTCGTACTCGCCGCACGGATCGTCGATCTCAGGGCCGTGCCGCCGGGACAGGTCCATCGAGTCCAGCCGGCAGACGAAGAAGTGCTGGACCTTGACGCCCTTCACCCCACCGCCCTCGATGTGTTCCACGGTGTCGACGAAGCAGGGGACCACATCGGTGATCTTGGCGCCGAGCTCTTCGTCCACCTCGCGGTGGAGTGCGTCGACGACGGTTGCGTCCTCGGGCTCGACCCCGCCGCCCGGCGTGAGCCAGTACGGATCCACCCCAGGCTTCGTGCGCTTGATGAGGATGAGGTCGTTGCCGTCGAGCAGGATGGCGCGTGCGGTGCGCTTGACCACAGGACGTTCGGTCATGGCAAGAGAGTGGCCCACAGAACCCTTTCTGAAACACCCGCCCTGCCGTCGGGTCACCAATCGACGGCAGCACGCACCAGCCACTCGTGCGCCCGCGCGATATGCGGCAGCGCGAGTGTGCCGGTCCGCGCGGCCAGGAAGTAGGTGCGCAGCGGCGGCACGGGCGGGTCCAGGACGGTCACCACCTCGCCGCGCTCCAGTGCCCCTCGCACAGATAGCGCGGTAGTACAGCGAGTCCGGCGCCCGCCGCGGTGCACTCCTGGACCGCGCGCAGATCCGGCGCGATCACGGTGCCCGCTGCGGCCGGCCGGCCGTCGAAGACGGCGGCCCAGTAGCGGGAGACGAGCGGAAGGCTCTCATGCACCTCCACCACCGGCAGCTGCTGAAGCACCATGGGACCCTTGTGCCGCAGCGCTCCGGGTCCGAGGCGTGCCGCCCAGCGCGGGGCGGTGACCAGCACATGCTCTTCGTCGCCGAGCGGCGTCGCGGTGAGCAGACCACCGCGCGGCCGGGCCGTCGCAATGGCCAGATCATGATGTCCGGCGGCGAGCCCCTCCAGCGCCTCCTCGGAATTGGCGAGGAACGTGCTGCGCAGGGCGAGGCCCTGGGAGATGAGCGGGGTGAGCGCGGGCAGGGCCCGCAACGAGGTGAATTCCGGCGGACCGGCCAGATGCAGTGTCCGTACGACCGACTCCTCGTCGAGCCCCGTCTCGGCGATCTCGACCAGTGCGTCCAGATGGGGAGCCGCCCGGTGCGCGAGCTCGTCGCCCATGGTGGTCGGGGTGACGCCGCGGGCCTTGCGCAGGAAGAGCGGACGGCCCAGCTGCCGTTCCAGCGTGCGTATCTGCGAGGTGACCGCGGGCTGGGAGAGACCGAGCAGCGCGGCGGCCCGGGTGAAGGAACCGGCCCGGTGCACCGTGACGAATGTGCGCAGCAGGGCCAGGTCCATGTCCGGTTCCCTCCCGCCCTTTCGACGTGTCCGACCCGAACAATCATAAATATGTCGATAGGTCGCTGTCGCTACTGTGATTGGACACTGACGCAGAGTCAATTAGCCTTGTCCAGGCGGTTCTTCGCGTGTGGAACCGGGACGGTCCGAGCCACGAGGGGGGAGGCTCGGACCGTCCGTACCGCTGGTTCTCCTCTGTCCTGACCTGGCCCCCTAGCCCATCGCCTCGTCCAGGGCCCGCTCCACGTCGGCGATCAGGTCGTCCGCGTCCTCGGCCCCGACCGAGAATCGGATGAAGCCCTCCGGTACGGCGTCGCCGCCCCAGCGCGCCCGCCGTTCGGCGGTGGAGCGCACGCCGCCGAAGCTGGTGGCGTCGTCGACCAGCCGCAGCCCGGCAAGGAAGCGCTCCGCGATCTCGCGGTCGGGCAGCACGAACGACACCACGGAGCCGAAGCGTCGCATCTGCCGCGCGGCGACCGGGTACGAGGGGTCGGTGGGCAGCCCGGGATACCGCAGCCCGGTCACCTCCTGCCGTTTGCCCAGCGCCTCGGCGAGAGCCAGCGCGGTCGCGCACTGCCGGTCGATGCGCAGTTCCAGCGTGGCCAGCGAACGGTGTGCGAGCCAGGCCTCCATCGGGCCGGGGATCGCCCCGACCACCTTGCGCCAACGCCGTACACCCGCCGCCAGCTCCGGATCCCGGCACGTCACATGGCCGAGCAGGACGTCGCCGTGCCCGGTCATGCCCTTGGTGTCACTGGCCACGGAGAAGTCGGAGCCCAATTCCAGAGGGCGCTGGCCGAGCGGAGTGGCGAGCGTGTTGTCCACGGCCACCAGAGCGCCGGCCGCGTGCGCGGCGTCGATGACCCGCCGCAGGTCGCAGACGTCGAGTCCCGGATTGGACGGCGTCTCGATCCACAGCAGCCGGGCCCCTTCCAGGACCGCAAGCTGTCCGTCGCCCCCGGTCGGCGCGGTCCGCACCTCGACCCCGTACGCCTCCAGCTGCTCACGCACCAGAGGCAGCGCCTGATAGCCGTCGTCGGGCAGGACGACCGTGTCACCGGTACGCGCCTGCGACAGCAGCACCGCCGATATCGCCGCCATTCCGGAGGCGAACACCGTGGTCTCGACGGCCTCTCCCGGCGCTTCGAGCTCGCCGATGGCCCGTTCCAGATGAGTCCAGGTCGGGTTGGTGTCCCGTCCGTAGGTGTACGGACCGGTCGGCTCGCCGGAGAGATGGAAGTGCGCGGCGAAGACCGGGCCGGGCAGGGTGGGTTCGTACTGCTCCGGTTCGGGAAGGCCTGCCCGTACCGCCCGGGTGCCGTCGCCCATGGTGCTCATGTTGTTCTCTCTGTTCTCTCTGGTCTGTGTGGCGTCGGATCAGTCCTCGTCGGGCAGGACCACGTTCAGTGCCCAGGACACGATCGAGATGATGAGACCGCCGAGCACGGCGGTCCAGAAGCCGTCGACATGGAAGCTGAGATTGAACTGGCCCGCCAGCCAGGAGGTCAGCATCAGCATCAGCGCGTTCACCACGAGGGTGATCAGCCCCAGTGTGAGGATGAACAGCGGCAGGGTGAGCACCTTCACAATCGGCTTGACCACGAAGTTCACCAGCCCGAAGAGCAGGGCGACCAGGATCAGGGTGAGCACCTTGCGACCGGTGCTGCCGCCCGACAGCGTGATGTCGTCCAGCAGCCAGATGGCCACGGCCAGCGCACCCGCGTTGGCGATCGTCTTGACTACAAAATTCTTCATGTGTCTGATCGTGGCAGACATGATCGGTGGCGGACACCGGCTGAACAGAAGCAAGGAGCGGACGGGCCATGAAGGCATTCAGGCTGGACGAGCTGGAGGCGGAACGTGCCGCCAACGACGGCGCGTATCTGCAGTTTCTGCGGGAGCGGAACATGTCCGTCGGCCTGTACGCGCTGGACGCCGGCGAACTCGACCCGCAGCAGCCGCACCAGCAGGACGAGGTCTACTTCATCGTCAGCGGTCGTGCCTCGATCACCGTGGGCATGGAGACCACGCAGGTGGGCAGGGGAAGCGTGGTGTACGTACCGGCCGGGATGGCCCACAAGTTCCACCACATCACCGAGGATCTGCGGGTCATGGTGGTCTTCTCTCCACCCGAGAGCTGAGCCTGGCTCTCAGGGATCCCTCGGGGTTCGATCAGGGGAGATCAAGGGCTCCGGAGCCCCCGCCGGCGACCCCCGCGCCTCTAGCATCGAGTCAGGTACTCACAGGAATGAGGTAGGGACGATGGCTGTGCGGGAGATATTCGCGGGGATGCCCTGGTGGGTGAAGTGGGTCGCAGTGCCCGTCATCGCGATCGGGGTGTTCGGCGGTCTGATCGCCAGCGTGATCGGGTTCGTGATCTATCTGCTCTTCAAGGTCCTGGTGTTCGTCATCCTGGTCGGTGGCCTCGTTTTCGTCGTACGGAAGTTCATGTCCTCCTCGTCCTCGCGCGGCGACTGGTAGGGCGGGCGGTCACCAGTCGGGCAATTAGCCCAGCTGAGCTAAGCGCAGGACGAAACGACGCCCCCTGCTTACACGGCCGATACAGTGGCAGTCCGCTGCCGCCGCCTGGGAATTAACTGTCCGTCACCGCTGTGCCCAGTGGTTTGTGCATACGTCCGGTCTCCGGACCTCAGGTTTGCGGCAGGACCGTGGGGGCGGCCCCCACGGACGGGCCGACCGCCCGTCGCCATGCCTGGGGGTGACTTTTGACCACGGCATCGAGCACCGCTGTTCCGACGTTGATCGGTTCGGTTCAGCGGGCGTTGAGGCTGTTGGAGGCTGTGGGTGCCCATCGGGACGGGGCGCCCGCGAAGCAGCTCGCACGGGAAGCGGGACTTCCTCTTCCTACCGCCTATCACCTGCTGCGCACCCTCACCCATGAGGGCTACCTGCGCCGCGCGAACGGTGTTTTCCTCTTCGGCGCTGCCGCAGAGAGGCTCGTCGACGACGGCTGTCTGCAGAATCGACGCAGCAGAATGACCCAGTCGCTGGCCCGCTGGCGCGACATCATCGGTGCGCCGGTCCACTGCGCCGTCTACCGCGAGGGCGAGATCGAACTCATCGCGGTCGCCGACACCCCCGCGGCACCCGCGGTGGACGAGTGGGCCTCGTTCCGGGAGACCGGGCATGCCCATGCGCTCGGTCAGTGCCTGCTCAGCCAGCTCGACGAGAAGGCCCGTGAGGACCATCTGGACCGTCACCCTGTGCAACCTCTCACCCGCTATTCGGTGCGGGACCGACCGGCGCTTCTTGAGCGTTTGAGGTCGTTGGAGCGAATGGAACCTGTCATCGAACGACAGGAGTACGCCCTGGGGACGGTCTGCGCGGCCATCCCGATCACGGCCGGATTCACTGCAGCCGCCATGGCGATTTCCATGCCTCTCGACCAGGAAGATCGATTGCTCCCCGCAGTCGAACGACTACGCGGCGAAGTGGCAAGCCTCTTGCGTTCGTTCGTGTTCTCTATCAGTATCTGAAAAATCACTCCTTGTGATCTGCTATCGCGTGCACCACGATGGCGTCAATAGGGCCATGGGGGATCATTCCTGGCCAGATTCAACTACTGCGGGGTTGGACGATGCGCGAGTCGGTTCAAGCTGAGGTCATGATGAGCTTTCTCGTTTCCGAGGAGCTCTCATTCCGTATCCCGGTGGAACTCCGGTACGAGGTGTGCGATCCGTATGCGATCCGGATGACCTTCCACCTGCCCGGCGACGCCCCCGTCACCTGGGCTTTCGGCCGTGAGCTGCTGCTGGACGGCCTCAACAGCCCCAGCGGCGACGGCGATGTGCACATCAGTCCCACGGAGCCCGAGGGACTCTCCGACGTACACATCCGGCTGCAGGTCGGGACGGACCGCGCCCTGTTCAGGGCCGGTACAGCGCCACTCGTTGCGTTTCTCGACCGCACGGACAAGCTCGTGCCCCTCGGGCAGGAGTGCACGCTGAGTGACTTCGAGGGCAGCCTGGAAGAAGCGCTGGGCAGGATCCTGGCCAAGGAACAGAACGCCGGCTGAGGAAGAACTGCGCGGACGGCCTACCGGCCGATCGAACGCCGTATCTGCCGAACGGATTACATGTGCTCCGCGTCGAGGTGCTCAATGCCTCGCCCTGCGACGCCGGCCCCTCCCGCCCTGTACGGGTGCCGAAGCTCCTGCTTCCGCGCCGAACCCTGTGCGGTCCGCGGAGACGACCAGTGCCGCGAGCACCGTCGTCACCGGCACCGAGGCGACCAGTCCGATCGAGCCGACCAGCGTCCGGACGATCTCCTCCGCCACGAGCTCGCTGTTGGCCACCGTCCCCACGCTGCTCTGCGCGATCGAGAACAGCAGCAGGAGGGGAAGCGCGGCGCCTGCGTAGGCGAGTACCAGCGTATTGACCACCGAGGCGATGTGATCGCGACCGATCCTGATCCCTGCCCGGTACAGCTTTCGCGCACCCATGGTCGGGTCCGCCTGGTGCAGTTCCCAGACCGCCGACGTCTGGGTGACCGTCACGTCGTCGAGCACACCGAGCGAACCGATGATGACGCCGGCCAGCAGCAGGCCGCTCATGTCGATGTGCGGGTAGAGGCCGTGGATCAGACCGGTGTTGTCGTCGGTGTTCCCCGTCAGGCTCGCCCAGCCGATGAAGAGCGAACCGAGCAGCCCGATCAGCAGCAGTGAGATCAGCGTGCCGATGACCGCGACCGAGGTACGTGCGGTCAGGCCATGGCACATGTAGAGCGCGATGAGCATGATCGCGCTGGCCCCGACGACCGCGACGAGCAGCGGATTCGACCCCTGAAGGATCGCGGGGAGGATGAACAGGGTCAGTACGGCGAACGACACCGCGAGCGCGACCAGTGCCATCAACCCGCGCATTCTGCCGACGACGACCACTGCGAGAGCGAAGATCCCGGCCAGCAGCGCCATCGGGAACGTCCGGTTCACATCCGTCACGGAGTACTGCAGGTCATGGGGCGCGTCGGGGGCGTACGCCACGACCACGCCCTGACCCTCGCGCAACTGCCGAGGGGCGTCGGGCTGAACGATCTCGACGAACGTGCGCCCCTTGTCGTGCCCGGTCGTCACCTCGACCGTGGCCTTCTCGCACAGCCCCGGTTCCTGACCGGCGCCCGCGTCCCCCGATGGTGTCGTGGTGCCGCCCGTGACCGGCGTCTGCGCGGCATTCACGTCCTTGCAGTCGACCTTGTCGACGCTCACCACCTGGCCCTGCTGGGTCTGCCGGTCGAAACCGACACCGGTGCGCTCGTGCGCGGGCGCACCGCCCGGCCAGAGAACCACCAGGCCGACAACGACCGCGGTGGCGAACGGGATCAGCACGGCCGCGATGACCTTGCGCAGATGTGTGGAGACCGGCGCAGCAGGGCCGTGGCTGTGCGAATGCCCGTGCTGATGGTCCTGCGATTCGGGGGCGCTCTGAAGGGACGTCACCGGGCGATCATTGCAAGAAGGAACAGGCCCTCTGTCCAGCACGCCGGAACAGGCGCTAGCGTGGTGGCACCTTTGCACACGCGGGAGCTCGGAGCACCGGGCTGAGAGGGCGCTGATATCCGTACATCCGTACGGGACAGGCTGCGCCGACCGCCGAACCTGTTACCGGGTAATGCCGGCGTAGGGAGTAGGTCTCATGACCACATCGGACGCACGCACGCCTGCCTCGAACCAGAGCGACGAGGCCGGCACGTCCATCGGCTGGCACAAGGGATACGTCCAGGGCTCGCGCCCGGACATCCAGGTGCCGGTCCGAAAGGTGCACCTCACCAACGGCAAGGACGTGACGCTGTACGACACGTCGGGGCCGTACACCGATCCCGCCACCGAAACCGACGTACGGCGCGGTCTTGCACCCCTGCGGGAGAACTGGATCACCGCCCGCGGCGACACCGAGGAGTACGTGGGCCGCCCCGTCCGCCCCGAGGACGACGGGCTCAAGCACACCTCGCCGCGCGGCGGACTGCGCAACCTCGACGCCGTCTTCCCCGGCCGTCCGCGCCAGCCGCGCCGCAGCCGCGACGGGCAGCCCGTCACCCAGCTCGCGTACGCCCGCCGGGGCGAGATCACCCCGGAGATGGAGTACGTGGCGATCCGGGAGAACGTCGAACCCGAGGTCGTACGCGAGGAGATCGCGGCCGGCCGGGCGGTCCTGCCGGCCAACGTCAACCACCCGGAGACCGAGCCGATGATCATCGGCAAGCAGTTCCTGGTGAAGGTCAACGCCAACATCGGCAACTCCGCGGTCACTTCCTCCATCGAGGAGGAGGTCGAGAAGATGACCTGGGCGACGCGGTGGGGCGCCGACACGGTCATGGATCTCTCCACCGGCCGCAACATTCACACCACCCGCGAGTGGGTGCTGCGCAACTCCCCCGTGCCGATCGGCACCGTGCCCCTCTACCAGGCCCTCGAAAAGGTCGACGGCAGGGCGGAGGAACTGACCTGGGAGATCTACAAGGACACTGTGATCGAGCAGGCCGAGCAGGGCGTCGACTACATGACGGTCCACGCCGGCGTGCGGCTGCCGTATGTCCGGCTCACCGCCCGGCGCAAGACCGGGATCGTCTCCCGCGGCGGGTCGATCATGGCCGCGTGGTGCCTGGCGCACCACAAGGAATCGTTCCTGTACGAGAACTTCGAGGAGCTCTGCGAGATCCTCGCGACGTACGACGTGACGTACTCGCTGGGCGACGGACTGCGCCCCGGCTCGATCGCCGACGCCAACGACGAGGCGCAGTTCGCCGAACTGCGCACGCTGGGCGAGCTCAACTCGGTCGCCAAGCGGTTCGGCGTCCAGACCATGATCGAGGGCCCGGGCCATGTCCCGATGCACAAGATCAAGGAGAACATCGACCTCCAGCAGGAGATCTGCGAGGAGGCGCCGTTCTACACGCTCGGCCCGCTGACCACCGACATCGCCCCGGCGTACGACCACATCACCTCGGGCATCGGCGCGGCGATGATCGCCTGGTGGGGGACGGCGATGCTCTGTTACGTCACGCCCAAGGAGCACCTGGGCCTGCCCAACCGGGACGACGTGAAGACGGGCGTCATCACCTACAAGATCGCGGCCCACGCTGCGGACCTCGCCAAGGGGCACCCGGGGGCGCAGGACTGGGACGACGCACTGTCGGACGCGCGGTTCGAGTTCCGCTGGGAGGACCAGTTCAACCTGGCGCTCGACCCGGACACGGCACGGGAGTTCCACGACGAGACGCTGCCGGCCGAGCCGGCGAAGACGGCCCACTTCTGCTCGATGTGCGGCCCGAAGTTCTGCTCGATGAAGATCAGCCGAAGCATCTCGGAGCAGTTCGGCGGCGACGAGCCTGCGGCGACCGAGGCCGAGATCGCCGAGGGCATGATGAAGAAGTCGGCGGAGTTCGCGGCCGCGGGCAACCGGGTGTACCTCCCGCTCGCCGACTGAGCACGCTGTACCGGAACGGCCCGCGCCCCCCGGAAACCGCCGGGGGAGCCGCGGGCCGTGTGGGGACGGCACCTACCCCCTCTTCGCGCGGGATGTCCCTGACCTGCGCCGTCCGGCGGGCACGGACATGTTGCAGGCCACGACTCTTGGTGAGCCGAGGGGTGCTGATCCCACGGCCCGTGGCACCGCGGCTGGTGATTCCCCACCACTCACGAGGCAGGCCGGGCCGCGGCGGCCGGTCAGTCCGGTTCGTGGTCCGGGGGGCCGAAGTCCGGGCTGGTGAAGTCCGGGCTCGTGAACGACGGGCGGGGGCCTGCCGCCGGCCCCTCGTCCGGCCCCGTGAAGTCCGGTCTGCTGTAGCCGATCTTCGGGATGCGGTTGGCCGACGGGTGCGGTGTGCGCGACGCGGCGCCTGCGGTGGGATCGGCGAGTGCATCGCGCAGGAACGGCAGGATGCCGCGCTCCAGCAGCGCATGACGCCAGGCCTCCCTCGCGCGCGCTACCTCCTCCGGCAGCTCGTCCTCGGCATCCTCGGCGGGCAGCGCGGTCGATCCGTTGCGCAGCGCCGTGATGAGCAGTCCGACGGCGGCGGCCAGTATCGCGGCCGCCGTCACCGCCGCGAAGAACCACCCGGCGGCGACCATGGTGTCGGCGAACGAGGGGGGCCGGCTGAGCATCTTCAGCAGATAGCCGACCAGCAGGAAGATCAGTGCGGCGGTGCCCGCGAGCATCGGCGCCAGGACCGTGACGACCGCCCCTATCCCGGCGCCCGGCCGGTCCGGATCGTCCGCGTCGGAGCCGAGGCCCGAGCCCTGGGCGGAGTCGGCGGCCGGTCCGCGCAGCTCTTCGCGGGCCTTCACATAGTGGTCGTACTCGGTGGCCGCCGCCGTGGTGATCAGCGCCGTGGCGTTCAGTGCCATGGAGCGCAGCTGTTCCGCGTTGAGCCGTTCGCCGACTCCGGCGAGATCCGGTCGTTCGTGAGCGTGACGCAGCGCGTCGCCGAGGATCCGCTCGTACTCGGGTCGGTCCTCGGCCAGCAGGTGCGGAGCGCTGTTCATGTGCATCCCCCGATGCTCCGTTGGGCCTGATTACCCGCTTTGGCCGGGCAGTTGGGCGGAAACGGAGGAGAGCCTGCTACTGATACGCCGATGGTAGAGCGCCCACGGCACGGGGTGACAGGGGGTTTCCGTAAATAGGCCCAGTGGTCGGCGTGGTCAGGTCGTGGATGCGTCTTCCCCGAAGACCGTCAGTCATGCAACGGCAGCTGGACGACCAGTAGCTTTCCGGCCATGGTCACGCCGCCGTCCATGGCGATCGCGAGCCCGTCCGCGTATACGTGCGGGCCCTCCACCACGGGTCTGGCGCTGTTCTCGCCGTCCTCCGAGCCAACCTCGCCGAGGAGATACGGAATGGGGCTGTGACCATGGACGATGCGCTGTCCGCCGTAGGCCGCCATCAGCTCCTGGACCGCCTGCGGACCCGCCTCGTCGCGGAAGGCGAAGCGCTTGGTGAGCTTGCGGAAGAGGTCCCAGCACTCGTCGGCGTCGTTACGCGTGAGAATGGCGTGCACGGTGTCATTGACGTCCTCGACGGTGGAGCCGTAATCGAGGTACGCCGTCGTGTCGGAGTGCATCAGCAGATGCCCGTCCTCCTCGACGACCGCGTCGAGCCGGGACATCCACTGGAGGTGGTGGTCCTGGAGCCGCTCCATGTCGTTCTTCTGGCCGCCGTTGAGCAGCCAGGCGGCCTGGAACGTGGCGGTGCCGGCCCCGGAGTTCACCGGTGTGTCGCCGAACCGCTTGGCGCCGATGAGCAGCAGTTCGTGGTTGCCCATCAGGGCCTTGCAGTAGCCGCCAGCGGCGGCGGCCTCGGCGGACAGGCGCATGACGAGTTCGATGACGCCGACGCCGTCCGGACCGCGGTCGGTGAAGTCGCCGAGGAACCAGAGCCGGGCGTTGCCCGCGGCCCACTGCCCCTCCGCGTCGATGAGCCCCTGTTCGGCCAGGGCGGCGTGGAGTTCGTCCAGATAGCCGTGGACGTCGCCGACGACGTACAGCGGTCCGAGCCCCGGGTCCTGGGCGGGCCGAGGGTCGGGGACGGTCTGCACCTGGACGGTGTCACGGTTGATCACGGGAAGATCGCGCGCGGTGGGCGTGTAGCCCTCCGGCTCGTCCGCCGGAACGGCACTGCCCGGATGCGGCGCCGTGGGTGGCACCGGAGTCTGCGCATAGGGCGGCACACGGAAGTCACGCAACGTCGCCGTCCGCACCACGGGTTCCTGACCGGCCCCCTGTGTCATCGACCCCTCCACCACCGTCGCGCCGCCGTACACCTGACGGGCCCTGCTGGTCGGGGTGGTCCGCGGTGTCGTGCGCCCATCATAGGAATGCGAATCGTGCTGTGTGACGCACCAGGGGTGGTGAATCCGGGCGCACGCGAGGTTCACCGGTTGATTTGTCTTAATTGCGCCGATCAGTCCCCTGAGGGGGACCGCGGGGCGCTGACCGTGGTGCGGGGCGGACGGCGTTGCGAGGACGTCCGCACGATGAGTTCTGTCGGTATGACCTGTTCCACCGGGCCGTCCTGGTCGACGCCTTCGATGGCGTCGATGAGGAGCTGGACAACCGCCGTACCGATCTGGCGCGGTTTGAGCGAGAGCGTGGTGATGGGCGGCTCGGTCGTCGCGTACACGGTGGACTCGCTGCAGCAGATGAGCAGGAGGTCCTCGGGGACGCGCAGACCGTACCGGCGGGCGGCCGCCAGCAGATCGGTGCCATTGGGATCGAAGAGCCCGTAGACGGCGTCGGGCCGGTCCGGGCGGGCGAGCAGACGGTCGGCGGCGACCGCCCCCGCGCACGGGTCGTGGGCGGGATAGGACTCGTACACCGGGTCCTGGCCCACGCGCTCGCACCAGTGGAGGTACGCGGTGGTGGAGAGGCGGGTGTACGTGTCGGTGGTGGTGCCGGTGAGCAGGCCGATGCGGCGGGCCCCGGCGGCGGCGAGATGGTCGAGGAGGCCGAGCACGGCGGCCCGGTGGTCGTTGTCGACCCAGGCGGTGACCGGGAGGGTCCCGGCTGGGCGGCCGTCCGAGACGACGGGCAGCCCCTGCCGGACGAGTTCGGTGACAACCGGGTCCTGGTCGGAGGGGTCGATGACGACAGTGCCGTCGAGAGCGACGTTCGACCAGACGTCATGGCGTGAGATGGCGGGGAGGATGACGAGGGCGTACCCGCGGGCGAGCGCGGCGGAGGTGGCCGCCCTGGCCATCTCGGCGAAGTAGGCGAATTCGGTGAAGGTGAAAGGTTCATCCCCGTACGTCGTCACGGTCAGGCCGATGAGGCCGGACTTGCCGGTACGGAGGGTTCGGGCCGCGGCGGACGGGCGGTAGCCCAGGCGCTCGGCGACCTCGCGGACATGGCGGCGGGTGGCGTCCGGGAGCCTGCCCTTGCCGTTGAGCGCGTCGGAGACGGTCGTGATGGAGACCCCGGCGGCGGCGGCCACATCCCGGATTCCCGCTCGTCCCTGCCGGCCGCCGCGCCGGGGGGTCTCCGTCCGGCTCACCTGGTGCTTCCCTGCTGCTGTCATGGCGAGCCGATAGTAGGGCTCGCGGTGACGGTTGGCCCGGTCGCATATTCACACGTCGACAGGCACGTTTCTGCATGATCATCTGGCCACAAATGCCTTGCAAAACAAGGGTGTTGGTGGGGTGGGCCGTAGTGTGTCATGTACTGAGGAGGATGGGCCTACTAAATAGTCGATGCTTCGAAGCGGTCTCAACTCACCTCTTCGAGGGATGCGTGCCACGGAGTGAGCCACCGGCGCGCGCCGGTACGAGGAACGCTCCCCCCATTCCTGGGCCCACCGGACGATTCCTCCGCTCTGCCATTCGCACAGGCGCGCAATCCTCATAAGGTGAGCAGTATTGATGTGTGCGACGGTCGAGGAGGACCTGCAGTGAGCGAGACGAGCCCCAAGCTGCGCGCCGAGCTGGACGGCGTCCCTGCCTATGTGCCGGGCAGGCCGGCGGCGGCCGGCGGACCGGTCGCGTTCAAACTGTCCTCCAACGAGAACCCGTATCCGCCGCTGCCCGGGGTGATGGAGTCCGCCCTGGCCGCGGCCGCGAACTTCAACCGCTACCCGGACATGGCGTGCACCGGTCTGATGAACGAGCTGGCCGACCGGTTCGGTGTGCCCATCTCGCATCTCGCCACCGGCACCGGTTCCGTCGGGGTGGCGCAGCAGCTGCTCCAGGCCACCTCGGGCCCGGGCGACGAGGTCATCTACGCCTGGCGCTCCTTCGAGGCGTACCCGATCATCACCCAGGTCAGCGGAGCGACCTCGGTGAAGGTTCCGCTCACCGACGGCGAGGTGCACGACCTCGACGCGATGGCGGACGCGATCACGGACCGCACGCGGATGATCTTCGTCTGCAACCCGAACAACCCGACCGGGACCGTGGTGCGCAGGGCCGAGCTGGAGCGGTTCCTGGACCGGGTGCCGGGCGATGTGCTTGTGGTGCTGGACGAGGCGTACAAGGAGTTCATCCGCGACATCGATGTGCCGGACGGCATCGAGATCTACCGGGACCGGCCCAATGTGGCGGTGTTGCGGACGTTCTCCAAGGCCTACGGTCTGGCCGGTCTGCGGGTCGGGTTTGCGGTGGCCCACGAGCCGGTGGCGGCGGCGCTGCGCAAGACGGCGGTGCCGTTCGGGGTCAGCCAGCTGGCGCAGGACGCGGCGGTTGCCTCGCTGCGCGCCGAGGACGAACTCCTCGGCCGGGTCGGCTCCCTGGTCTGCGAGCGCGTCCGGGTGCACAAGGCTCTCGTGGACCAGGGCTGGACCGTTCCGGAGTCCCAGGCCAATTTCGTCTGGCTCCGGCTGGGCGACCGTACGGTCGACTTCGCCGGGTTCTGCGAGCGGGCCGGCGTCGTGGTCAGGCCGTTCGCGGGCGAGGGTGTGCGGGTCTCGATCGGTGAGGACGAGGCGAACGACGTGTTCCTGAGGGTGGCGGAGGCGTACCGCAAGGAGCTGTAGCGCGGCGGATCCGGCCCGGGTGTACCGGAAGGCCCCGTACCTCTCGTTTCTTGGAGGTGCGGGGCCTTCGCGTGGAGCGTCCCGATAGGGGACCCCCCTCGAACATCCCGAAAGCCTGTGCGCCATAATGCTTGTGAATGTGAACGCGTTCACAAGCGTGTCCTGTTCCTCCGGCGATGGGTCGGATTAACAGGGCAAACTGCCGCTGTGACTACGGCGACGTAAGGAGAGACGACGTGGAGCTGGCTTTGGCGCCCGAGACCCTCGCGCGATGGCAATTCGGTATCACCACCGTCTACCACTTCCTTTTCGTTCCTCTGACGATCTCGCTCGCCGCGCTCACCGCCGGCCTGCAGACCGCCTGGGTGCGGACGAACAATCAGAAGTACCTCAGGGCCACCAAGTTCTGGGGCAAGCTCTTCCTGATCAACATCGCCATGGGCGTCGTCACCGGCATCGTCCAGGAGTTCCAGTTCGGCATGAACTGGTCCGACTACTCACGGTTCGTAGGCGACATCTTCGGCGCTCCGCTCGCCTTCGAGGCGCTGATCGCCTTCTTCTTCGAATCCACCTTCATCGGGCTGTGGATCTTCGGCTGGGACAGGCTGCCGAAGAAGATCCACCTCGCCTGCATCTGGATGGTCGCGATCGGAACCATCCTCTCCGCGTACTTCATCCTCGCGGCCAACTCCTGGATGCAGCACCCGGTCGGCTACCGGATCAACAAGGAACGCGGCCGGGCCGAGCTCACCGACTTCTGGCATGTGCTCACCCAGAACACCGCTCTCGCCCAGTTCTTCCACACCATCACGGCGGCCTTCCTGGTCGGCGGCGCGTTCATGGTCGGCATCGCCGCCTTCCACCTGGCGCGCAAGAAGCACATCCCGGTGATGCGCACCTCGCTGCGGCTCGGACTGGTCACCGTCGTGATCGCCGGCCTGCTCACCGCCGTCAGCGGTGACACGCTCGGCAAGGTCATGTTCAAGCAGCAGCCGATGAAGATGGCCGCGGCCGAGGCGCTGTGGGAGGGGCAGTACTCGGCACCCTTCTCGATCTTTGCGGTCGGAGACGTGGCCAAGGGCCACAACACCGTGGAGATCTCGATCCCGGGGATACTGTCCTTCCTCGCGGACGACAACTTCAATTCGTACGTCCCCGGCATCAACGACATCAACAAGGCCCAGCAGGAACGGTTCGGCCCCGGCGACTACCGGCCCAACATCCCGGTCGCCTTCTGGAGCTTCCGCTGGATGATCGGCTTCGGCATGGCGTCCTTCGGCCTCGGCCTGCTCGGACTGTGGCTGACGCGGAAGAAGTTCATGCTGCCACCGGGGCTGCAGACCGGCGAGGACGAAGTGCCGCACCTGGTCCTCTTCAAGAAAAAGGCGCTGAGCCCGAAGCTCACCAAGCTCTACTGGATCGTCGCCCTGTGGACGCTCCTCTTCCCGCTGATCGCCAACTCCTGGGGCTGGATCTTCACCGAGATGGGCCGCCAGCCCTGGGTCGTCTTCGGGGTGCTGCAGACGCGCAACGCGGTCTCCCCCGGCGTCTCGCAGGGTGAGGTACTCACCTCGATGATCCTCTTCACCCTGCTCTACGCGGTGCTCGCCGTGATCGAGGTCAAGCTGCTCGTGAAGTACATCAAGGCCGGACCGCCGGAACTCACGGAGTCCGACCTCAACCCGCCCACCAAGATCGGCGGCGACGACCACGACGCCGACCGGCCGATGGCCTTCTCCTACTGAGAGCAGAGGAGCTGAGAGATGGAACTCCACGACGTCTGGTTCGTACTCATCGCCGTCCTCTGGATCGGCTACTTCTTCCTGGAGGGATTCGACTTCGGGATCGGTGTCCTCACCAAGCTGCTGGCCCGTGACCGCCAGGAACGGCGGGTCCTGATCAACACGATCGGGCCCGTCTGGGACGGGAACGAGGTGTGGCTGCTCACCGCGGGCGGCGCGACGTTCGCCGCCTTCCCCGAGTGGTACGCGACGCTGTTCTCCGGGTTCTACCTGCCGTTGCTGATCATCCTGCTCTGCCTGATCGTGCGCGGTGTCGCCTTCGAGTACCGGGCGAAGCGGCCCGAGGAGCGGTGGCAGAACAACTGGGAAAACGCGATCTTCTGGACCTCGCTGATCCCCGCCCTGCTCTGGGGTGTGGCCTTCGGGAACATTGTCCGCGGCGTGAAGATCAACGCCGACATGGAGTACGTGGGCAACTTCGCGGACCTGCTCAACCCGTACGCGATCCTCGGCGGACTGGTCACGCTCTTCCTCTTCACCTTCCACGGTGCGGTGTTCGCGGGGCTCAAGACTGTCGGAGACATCCGGGAGCGGGCGCGGAGGCTGGCACTCAAGCTGGGGCTGGTCACCGCGGTGCTCGCCCTCGGCTTCCTGATCTGGACCCAGGTCGACCACGGCGACGGCTGGAGCCTGCTTGCGTTGATCATCGCCGTGATGGCGCTGGTCGGAGCGATCGGTGCCGTCGCGGCGGGGCGCGAGGGCTGGTCGTTCGCGCTCTCCGGGCTGACCATCACGGCTGCGGTTGCGATGCTCTTCCTGGCGCTCTTCCCGAACGTCATGCCGTCCTCGCTGAACGACGCCTGGAGCCTCACGGTCACCAACGCCTCGTCCACCCCGTACACCCTGAAGATCATGACCTGGTGCGCGGGGATCGCTACTCCCGTGGTGCTGATCTACCAGGGCTGGACATACTGGGTGTTCCGCAAGCGGATCGGTACGCAGCACATCGCCGAAGCGCACTGACGCGCCGAGGACGCGTCCCGGCGGATCGCGGCCGAGCCCGATCCGCCGGACACGTCCTGGGGACGGTCCGACACGTCCCGCCTGGTCCACCGCCCGAGCTCATTGGGGATGTTTCACGTGAAACCGATCGACCCGCGCCTTCTCCACTACGCCCGTGCCACCCGCCTCTTCCTGGCGGCCGTGGTAGCACTCGGAGTGGTCGGGGCGGCGCTGGTCATCGCCCAGGCCATGCTCATCGCCGAAGTGGTGGTGGGCGGGTTCGAGGACGGGCTGACCGTTACCGAGCTGCGGACCCCGCTGATGCTGCTGGCGGTGGTCGCGCTCGGCCGGGGGCTGGTCTCCTGGCTGACCGAGCTCGCCGCGTACCGGGCCAGTGCGGCGGTCAAGTCCGAGCTCCGCGGCCGGCTGCTCGACCGCGCCGCGGCGCTCGGACCGGACTGGCTGAGCGGGCAGCGCACCGGCTCTCTGGTGGCGCTCGCCACCCGCGGTGTCGACGCACTGGACGACTACTTCGCGCGCTACCTGCCGCAGCTCGGGCTCGCGGTCGTCGTGCCCGTGGCGGTCCTCGCCAGGATCGTCACCGAGGACTGGGTCTCGGCCGCGATCATCGTCATCACGCTGCCGCTCATCCCGCTCTTCATGATCCTGATCGGCTGGGCCACCCAGTCCCGGATGGACCGCCAGTGGCGGCTGCTCTCCCGGCTCTCCGGACACTTCCTCGACGTGGTCGCCGGACTGCCGACGCTGAAGGTCTTCGGCCGGGCCAAGGCCCAGGCCGAGTCCATCCGCACCATCACGTCGCAGTACCGCCGGGCCACTCTGCGGACTCTGCGGATCGCGTTCCTGTCCTCCTTCGCCCTGGAACTTCTCGCCACCCTGTCGGTGGCGCTGGTCGCCGTCACCATCGGCATGCGGCTCGTGCACGGCGAACTGGACCTCTACACCGGCCTGGTGGTGCTGATCCTCGCGCCCGAGGCATACCTGCCGATCCGGCAGGTCGGGGCGCAGTACCACGCCGCCGCCGAGGGGCTCTCAGCCGCGGAGGAGATCTTTGCGGTCCTGGAGACCGAGGTGCGGGCGGGCGGTACGGCGGACGTCCCGCAGTCGCTGAGGCTGGAGCTGGAGGGGGTGACGGTACGGCACGAGGGCCGTACCGCTCCGTCGCTGGACGGGGCCTCGCTGGTGGTCGAGGAGGGGGAGACCGTCGCCCTGGTCGGCCCGAGCGGTGTCGGGAAGTCCACACTGCTCCACGTCGTGCTGGGGTTCGCGGAGCCCGACGAAGGGCGGGTGCGGGTCGGCGGCGCGGATCTGGCGGGACTTGCGCCCGAGCGCTGGCGGGAGCGGATCGCCTGGGTTCCGCAGCGCCCGCATCTCTTCGCGGGCACGATCGCGGAGAACGTACGGCTGGCCCGACCGGACGCGGACGACAGCGCGGTCACGGCGGCGCTGCGGGACGCGGGGGCGTACGACTTCGTGGCGGACCTTCCCGACGGTGTGCAGACACTGCTCGGCGAGGACGGCACGGGACTCTCCGCCGGCCAGCGGCAACGGCTTGCGCTTGCGCGGGCGTTCCTCGCCGACCGGCCGCTGCTGCTGCTCGACGAGCCGACCGCGAGCCTGGACGGCGAGACGGAGGCCGGGATCGTCGACGCGGTACGGAGGCTGGCAGCGGGGCGGACCGTGCTGCTCGTCGTGCACCGGCCGGCGCTGCTCGCGGTCGCCGACCGGGTGGTGACACTGGCACCGGGCGTGGCACCGGAACGCGCGGCGGCCACGGAGCCGGTCGGGGTGGACGGACCGGCGCGCGCCTCCGATGACGTAGCCAAAGGCGTGCGGGAGCCCGAGGCGCTGCGGGAGACCGCGGCACGGTCCGGCCAGGTGCTCGCCCGGGTCCGGGAGGCCGCAGGGGCACACCGCGGACAGCTGGCGCTTGCGCTGCTGCTGGGCAGCCTCGCCCTGGGCTCGGCCGTCGGGCTCATGGCTGTCTCCGGCTGGCTGATCTCCCGCGCCTCCGAACAGCCCCCGGTGCTCTATCTGATGGTCGCCGTGACCGCGACCCGTGCTTTCGGGCTCGGCCGCGCCGTCTTCCGCTACGCCGAGCGTCTCGTCTCGCACGATGCGGTGCTCAAGATGCTCGCCGAGCTGCGCGTCGCCGTGTACCGCGGACTGGAACGCATCGCGCCGGCCGGGCTGGCCCGGACCCGGCGCGGAGACCTTCTGTCCCGGCTCGTCGCCGATGTGGACGCGCTGCAGGACTACTGGCTGCGGTGGCTGCTGCCTGCCGGGACCGCGGCGGTCGTGGGGGTGGCGGCCGCCGGGTTCACCGGCTGGTTGCTGCCCCAGGCGGGCGTCGTGCTCGCTGCCGGGCTGCTGCTGGCAGGGGTCGGGGTGCCGTTGGTGACCGGCGCCTGCGCCCGCCGCGCAGAACGTCAACTGGCGCCCGCGCGAGCCGATCTGGCCACCCGGATCACCGATCTGCTCGGCGGGACCGCCGAACTGACCGTCGCGGGTGCCCTGCCCGCGCGTTCGGCGCGGACCCGCGAAGCCGACAGCGTCCTGACCCGGATCGCGGCCCGGGCGGCAACGGCCACCGCGCTCGGGGGCGGGCTCTCCGCCGCGATCTGCGGTCTGACGGTTGTCGCTGCCGCACTCGTCTCCGTGCCGGCGGTTCTCGACGGGCGGCTGGCGGGAGTGGAGCTCGCGGTGGTGGTGCTCACCCCGCTCGCCGCGTTCGAGGCCGTGACCGGCCTGCCGCTCGCCGTGCAGTACCGGCAGCGGGTCAAGCGGAGTGCGGAGCGGGTGTACGAGGTGCTGGACGCCCCGGTGCCGGTGCTCGAACCCGCCGCCCCGGCCGATCCACCCGCCTCTCCCTTCCCGCTGGAGGTACGCGGGTTGGCGGCCCGGTACGCAGGAGCGTCGCGGGACGCCCTGGACTCCGTCGACCTGATGCTGACCGCCGGGCGGTGTATCGCCGTCGTCGGCCCTTCGGGCTCGGGGAAGACCACCCTCGCGCAGGTCCTGCTCCGCTTCCTGGACGCGCGGTCGGGGACGTACCGGATCGGTGGTGTGGAGGCCTCTGCACTGGACGGCGACACTGTCCGGCGGTTCGTCGGGCTGTGCGCCCAGGACGCCCATGTCTTCGACAGTTCCATCCGGGAGAACCTGCGGCTGGCCCGTACCGGCGCGACGGACGACGAACTGCGGGACGCCCTCGCGCAGGCACGGCTGCTCGACTGGGTGCAGGCGCTGCCCGACGGGCTCGACACGCTCGTCGGCGAGCATGGCGCCCGCCTCTCCGGCGGCCAGCGTCAGCGGCTCGCGCTCGCCCGGGCGCTCCTCGCCGACTTCCCCGTACTCGTCCTGGACGAGCCCGCCGAACATCTCGACCTGGCGACGGCGGACGCCCTGACGGCGGATCTGCTGGCCGCCACCCGGGGCCGCGCAACGGTTCTGATCACCCATCGGCTGGCAGGGCTTGAAGCGGTCGACGAGGTGGTCGTGATGGACGCGGGCAGGATCGTGCAGCGCGGTCCGTACACCGATCTCGAGACGGTGGAGGGGCCGTTGAGCCGGATGCTGGAGCGCGAACAGGAGACCGTACGGATCCCGGCTCCCGTAGGACGGGCGTAGAAGCACCCGGGCAGGCCCGTCGGGCAGGGGCCGTAGCGGTTTGCCGGACCATCGGCCGACTTTCCTCCCCAAAAGGGACTAACTAGGCTCTGGGTATGTCAGAGCCGGACCCGAAGGACTCACTCGAAGCCGCGACGCAGGCGACGCGCAGCCTGCAGGGCCTGTCCACCGAGCTCACCGCCCGCGTCCCGCAGCTGCTGGAAGCCATGCGCTCCGTCGGCACCGGTCTCGAACTGCACTCCACCCTCGACCGGATCTGCGAGACCGCTGCCGAACTCGCCCACGCCCGCTACGCCGCCATCGGCGTCGTCGACACCAAGGGCAAGGGCCTCTCCGACTTCCTCACGTACGGGGTGTCGGAGGCGGTGGAAGCCGAGATCGGCCACCGGCCCGACGGTCAGAGGGGACTGCTCGGCGCACTCATTCACGACCCGGCACCGGTGCGGCTCGCAGATCTGACGGCCGATCCGAGGTTCGCCGGATTCCCTGCCGGCCATCCACCGATGCGGACTTTTCTCGGGGTCCCCATCCGCGTGCAGGGAGAAATCTTCGGCAATCTCTATCTGGCCGAGAAGGAGGGCGGGGGCGAGTTCAACGACTACGACCTGCACATGGTGCGGGTGCTCGCCACGGAGGCGGGGATCGCCATCGGCAACGCCCGGCTCTACGAGGCGGCGCGCCAGCGCGAGCGGTGGATCGACGGATCGGTGGCCGTGACCACCGCGTTGCTCTCCGGCGGGGACGCGGACGACGCGCTTGCCGTCGTCGCCGAACAGGCCCGCCATCTCGCCGCCTCCGCTGCCGGGATCGTGCTTCTGCCGGCCGAGGAGGGCGGTCTGGAGATCGTCGCCGTCTCCGCCGACAGCCCGTCCGCCTCGCTCGGGATGATCATCGGTCCGGAGAGCCCGGTGGTGGCGAAGCTGCTGGCCGGCGAGGCGGTCTTCATAGACGACTCGGCCACCGACTCCCGCATGATCACCAGGCTGGCCCACCAGTTCGGCCCGAACATGCTGCTGCCGCTGCACAGCGGTGGGCGGGTGCTCGGCGCGCTCGCCACCCCGCGCGCCCGGGGCGACCGGCCGTTCACCGAGACCGAGCGGACGCTGGCCACACAGTTCGCCTCGCAGGCCGCACTCGCGCTGATGATGGCCGAGGCGCAGCGGGACCGGGAGCGGCTCGCGGTCTACGAGGACCGCGACCGAATCGCCCGCGACCTGCACGACCTGGTCATCCAGCGGCTGTTCGCCACCGGGATGATGCTGGAGAGCGCCCAGCGCCGGTCGGTCGTACCCGAGGTGCAGACCGGAGTGGGGCGGGCCGTGGACGAACTGGACGTGACGATCCAGGAGATCCGCACCGCGATCTTCGCGTTGCAGCAGGAACCGGCTGAGGCGCCGTCCGGGCTGCGGACCCGCGTCCTGCGCGAGATCAACATGGCGGCCGTCCCGCTGGGCTTCAAGCCGTCGCACCGCTTCCTCGGCCCGGTCGACTCGCTGGTCGGCGAGCTGACCGGCAAGAACCTGATCGCGGCGCTGCGGGAGGCTCTCTCCAACGCCTTCCGGCATGCCGAGGCGTCCTTGATCGACGTGGTCGTCGACGCGACCGTCACGCTGCCCGACGGACGCGACGCGGTGCGGCTGTCGGTCGCCGACGACGGGGCGGGCATTCCGGAGGGCGGGCGGCGCAGCGGGCTGCGGAACCTGGCGCGCAGGGCGGAGTCGCTGGGCGGGTCGAGCTGGTTCGGGCCGGGCCTCGGCGAGGACGGGGGCGGCACGACCGTGGTGTGGGAGGCGCCGCTCTGAGGTCCTCGTCGGGCGTTCGGGCCCGGGCCCTTCAGCTCTGGCTGGGGTACCTCCGGCGCTCGGCCACGAGCCGCTCGATGACGATCGCGACGCCGTCCTCCTCGTTGGTGACGGTCCGCCCGGAGGCGGCGGCCACCGCGGCCGGGTGGGCGTTGCCCATCGCGTACGAGGTGCCCGCCCAGCTCAGCATGTCCACGTCGTTCGGCATGTCCCCGAAGGCGACGACCTCTTCGGGCGAGATGCCGCGCTCGGCGCAGCACAGCGCGAGGGTGCTGGCCTTGGAGACGCCGAGACCGCTGACCTCCAGCAGGGCCGTCGGGCTGGACCGGGTGAGGGACGCCCGGGCACCGGCTGTTGTGTGCGCGACGGTGAGGAAGTCGTCCGGGGCCAGTTCGGCGTGGTGTGCGAGGAGCTTCAGTACGGGGGCTCCGGCGCCCGGCGTCTCTTCGTGGAGGAGCTTCTCGGCAGTGGCGACGGTGGCGCCCGGGTCGAGATGGAACGGCGGGTAGGCCGGTTCGTAGTGGATGCCGGTGGTCAGCTCGACAGCGAACGAGGTACCCGGAGCGGCCGCGCGCAGGGCGTGGACGACATCGAGGGCCGCGGCGCGTTCCAGCGGGCGGACCTTGAGCAGCCTGCCGCCCGCGTGCAGGTCGGCGATCGCGGCGCCGTTCGCGCAGATCGCCAGGCCGTGGCCGTGGACATGGTCGCTGACGACGTCCATCCAGCGGGCCGGGCGGCCGGTGACGAAGAAGACCTCGATCCCGGCCTCCTCGGCCGCGGCCAGCGCCGCGACCGTGCGGTCCGAGACGGTTTTGTCGTCGCGCAGCAGAGTGCCGTCCAGGTCGGTGGCGATCAGCCGGGGAGCGGCAGGCAGAGGCGAGTCGGTAGCTGAGGTCACCCGGCCATTCTCCCGTACAGGGGTGCACGGGTGTGCGGAGGGGCGCGCATTTGAGGATGCACGCCCCTGGCCAGGAGAACACGCCTGACGCATGTCAGGGGTGATGAGAGGGCAGCCGGTGGTAGGCAGGCCGGGCAGGAGCCGCTCACCCTGCCCCAGACAGGATCGCTGCTGCCTGGGAAGCCCTGATCGAAGCGTGAGGCTGTGACGCTCCGGAGTTACGGGGAGACATGTCTGAGTCCGACGTAGGCTCGGTGGCATGAGCCTGCGCCTGAGCACCGCGATCCTGCCCGTCGACCGCTGGCACGAGGGAGGCCGCGTCAAGTGGCAGCGCGCCGAGGAACTCGGCTTCCACGCCGCGTACACCTACGACCACCTGTCCTGGCGCAGCTTCCGGGACGGCCCCTGGTTCGGCGCGCTGCCCACCCTCACCGCCGCCGCCACGGCCACTGACCGGCTGCGCCTGGGCACCCTTGTTACGTCACCTAATTTCCGCCACCCGGTGACCCTCGCCAAGGAGCTGATCTCGCTCGACGACGTCTCCGGCGGGCGGATCACCCTCGGCATCGGGGCCGGCGGCAATGGCTTCGACGCCACCGCGCTCGGGCAGGAGGCGTGGACGCCGAAGGAGCGGGCGGACCGCTTCGGCGAGTTCGTGCCGCTGCTCGACCGGCTTCTCACCGAGGGCGCGGTCTCGCAGCGGGGCGACTTCTACACGGCGGTGGAGGCGCGGAACATCCCCGGCTGCGTCCAGCGGCCGCGGCTCCCCTTCGCTGTGGCGGCGACCGGCCCGCGCGGCCTGAAGCTCGCCGCGCGGTACGGGCAGGCGTGGGTGACGACCGGTGACCCGAAGCTGTACGAGGAGGGCACGTCCGAGCAGTCGGTCGAGGCGATCCGGGGCCAGGTCGAGAAGCTCGGCAAGGCGTGCGCGGAGATCGGCCGGGACGTGACGGAGCTCGACAAGATCCTGCTGCACGGCTTCACCCCGGACCGGGGCCGGCCGCTGGAGTCCGTGGACGCCTTCGTCGACTTCGCCGGGCGCCACCGCGAGCTCGGCTTCAACGAGATCGTGATCCACTGGCCGATCGCGGACTCCGACTTCGCCGCCGACCAGACCGTCTTCGAGGACATCGCTACCGAGGCCCTCGGCCAACTGGGCTGAATGTCGATCACTGCTTAGCCGGCGCGGTGGATGGCCACGGGAGCGCGCCGCCTGGGCACGTTGGCGCTGCCACTGCCTAACTGGCTTCGCCACGTTGAGCCGGTGAGCCAACGGCCCCGATGCGGCAGACCGGCGCCTTCGGTGGCCAGTCTGCCGCGTTGGCCGGAGGTCGCGTTCGTGCTCCTGCCTCAGTTCATCCAGCCCTTTTCGTGCGCGAGGAGCGCGGCCTCCACTCTGTTGGCGGCGCCGAGGCGGCGCATGATGGTGGCCAGATACTTGCGGTAGGTGCGCACGGACACGCCGAGGCGGCGCGCCGCCGTCTCGTCCTTGTCGGCTTCTCTGAGCATGGCGAGAATCTCGCGTTCGATGTCGGACGGCATGTCCGTGTCCTCACCGGGGAGTTCCTCCGCGGCCTCCCACATGCGCTCGAAGAGCGTGACCAAGGTGGCCACCAGGCCGGGCTCGCGCACGAGCAGGGCTCCCACTGAGGTGTGGGCCGGGTCGATGGGGGTCAGCGCGGCCGACCGGTCGACGATGATCACGCGCTCGATCGGGTGGTGGGAGATCCGCACCTCGGCTCCGTGCGAGACCAGGTCACGCATGTAGGTGAGGGTGGTGTCGTCCTGTGTGATCGCCGACCCCATGATCATGCGCATGCGCACACCGCGGCGCAGCAACCGCATGTTGATCGGGTGCGAGACGGCGATCGACTCCTCGGTCAGGAGCCCGGTCGGCTCTGTGGTCAGGTCCTCGGTCCGGGCGAAGAAGGTCAGCTCGTCGATGGCTTCCCGGACCGCCTCGATCCCGTGCAGCTGCGTGATCATCTGGCCGTGGTCGTCAGCGTCCGCGCGGGGCGACGGAGCGGCCGTCCAGCGCTCCAGGAACAGGGACTCGATGACCGAGTGTCTCGTGGCCTCGGCCTCCAAGTCCTCCCGCAGGCGGCGCAGACGACCGTCGAAGAGGGCGTCCACGGCCCGGGGTGGAGGGGCCGGACGTTATCGCACCATGGGTGTTCCGGGTGGCGATCCCCAGCGCCACCAGCCTGTCCAGGGTCGACTCCTCGGACGATGTGCGCGTGTCCGGATCGAGCTCTTCGGAGCCGGATGCTGGCGAGGACGAGTCGCGACGCAGGAGGGCGCGGTACAGACGCTCCTCTTCCTCGCTCACGCCTAGGAAGGCGAGCAAGTTACTCATGTGCTCCCCCTGTTGATGATCGATCAAACCAGCGATTCCTGGAATCCTCAGCTGTCCGTTATCGGCTGTCAACGACGGGCTGCTGCTATGTGCCAGTTATTTCTCAAATCGGAGGTGGCTTTGGGGATGGCGAGCCAGCCGGGCGAGATAGCGACTGCAGCTTGAGGAACCCGTGCGTGCAGCAAGCTGCGCGCACACGGCCTCGTGGTGGCCTTCGCCAGACGGCAGAGTCGTTCTCGCAAGGAAGCACGAACAGCGCAGAGCGAACGAACGCCGCATCGAGCATCGAGGAGACACCCTGTGAACCGCTTCACGTCCCGCAGCACGCTGTCGTCCCGTCGTCGTGGACACGTCGTCGTCGGTCTGCTGACTGCGGGGCTGATCGCCCTGGTCGGCCAGGGAACGGCCTTCGCCGCCGAGCAGCCCTGACCGCTCGTTGCCGGCCGCGCCGTAGCCGGGGCGTACCTCCGCCGAACTCGATTCCCTGCTGCCCAGAGGCAGAGGGGGAAGCAGACCAGTAAAGGATCGCCTGGCATGGACATGACTGCTCGTGGACGTCTGAAGCAACACCTCATCTCCTGGGCCACCGCCTCCCCGCTCGTCGGGCCCCCCGGCGCCGGCGTCGGCACACTCGTACTGGCCGACGCGGCACACATCCCCGCCGTCACGGCCGCCGGGCTCGTCGGCCCACGGACCCTACTCCTGGCACCCGATGACGGCACCGGCGTCCTCGCCCCCGCCGTCAGCTACCAGGGCAGCCTCACGGAGCCCGGCGATGAGTTCTCCAACGGCCAGGACTTCTTCCTGCAGACCCATGCCTACGCCGCCAGCCCCTTCATGACCGTCTTCGGTCCGACCGTCGTCCGAGTCTTCGACCAGAACGACTTCGATGCCTTCCTCGCCGACGCCGACCGGGCGCTCGCCAAGGGCGTCTTCCCCGAGTTCCTCATCACTTCCTCGGTGCTCCTTGCCGACCCGGCCGCCCTGAGCGGTGCTCACGACCCGGCGGACGGACCGGCCCTGCGTCTCTACGCCGACCGGAACGGGCAGGTGTCCACCAGTCCCACGGGAGCGGTGCTCGGCACGGTCGACGACAGCCTCGACACCCTCACCGAGCGCTTCGCCCGGGCCGGACACGACACAGCCGCGCTGGACGCGGCACTGCCGGCGGAGACACGGGCGGAGGCCCTGCGCAGTCGCCCCTTCCTGGCCCGCTACCTCGAAGCCGTCACCGCGCTGCGCAGCCTCATGGCGCGCGGAGCCACCGGCCTGCGGGTCTCCGGCTTCGGCTCCCGACTGACGCCCGGGCTCGCTGCGGCCGGCACCGACGCCGACCTGGCGGACCCGACCCTGCCGATCGTGCTGTACGGGGACGAGGACGCGTATGTCGTGGCCGGCAGCCGCCTGTTCGCCGTCGACCGGCGGGCCGCACAGGCCCTGGAGTGCCTGCTCGCGACCTCCGGAGTGGTGGGCGACATTCTCCCCGCCGACCAGGTGGGCCGGCTGGCCGAGCTGCTGGCCCGGCACGACCTGCCGCTGCCCGTACCGGTGCGCGTCCCGGCGGCCGCGCGATGAGCGCCCCGGCCATGCCCCTCACCATGATGACGGGCAACGAGACCACGACGGCCGAAGGGATCCAGGCCGCGCGCCGGACGGCAGAGCTCGGCGACAGGGCCCGCGTCTGCGGCCTGTACGACGCCCTCGGCGCCCCGCTCTACCACGACCTCGCCACCTACGACGACCCCGAGACCCGGGCCCTGCTGACCGCCGTGCGGACGACGCCCGGCCCCGTGCTCGACCTCGCGGCCGGCTCGGGACGGTTCACCCTGCCGCTGCTCGCCACCGGCCGGGAGGTCACCGCTCTCGACCTGTCCACCGACATGCTGACGCTGCTGCAGGCCCAACTGGACAGAGCCCCGGCGTCGATGCGAACCCGCTGCACCGTGGTGCAGGGCGACATGTCCCGCTTCGCACTCGGACGCAGCTTCCCTCACATCCTGCTCGGCACCACCTCGCTCTCGCTCCTGGACGAGGACGGCCGCGCGGGCCTGTACCGCAGCGTCCTGGCGCATCTGACCGAGGGCGGCCGGTTTCTTCTGACCGTCCTGGAGCGGGGCGACTCCGATGGCCCCGACGAGACGGCCGTACGGGTCACCGGAGCCGGTGGCACCGTCTACGAGCTGTACGAGCACTGGCCCGCCGGCGCCGACAGCCGCACCGTCACTCTGTTTCCCGCCGACCCGCCGCAGGACGACAGCCCCGTCACGGTCCGCACGGACCGCGTGGCCGTCCTCGATCTGTCCCGCCTGGAGGAAGAGCTCGCCGCGGCCGGCCTGACCATCACCTCCCGCCACCTCCTCTCCCCGCCCGGCGAGCGTCACCGCGTGACACTCCTGACCACGGAAGCCTCCCGATGACCGCGCTCTGGCCCTACCTCATACCGCCCTCCGGCCACGGTGACGACAGCCTCTGCGCCGTCGGTGCGACCGGACACCGCGTCACTCAAGGTGGTGGCCCCCGGCTACCAGAACCTGCGGATGGACGAGACGCACGAGTGGAGCTGGCACCTCCCCCGTCTGGCGTCGGCGGCGGAGCGCACCGGCTGCCCCGCCCGCCGGGACGACCCACGGGACGCGGCCCCCCACCCATTGCCCTGACCCGACGATGGCCCGCCGCCGCTCGAGACCCCCTACCCGAACCACCGATCAACCGAGCTGAGAGAAGACACAGATGCTGGAACTGGAAGAACTCGTACGAGACTTCGGCGATCACCGTGCCGTCGACCAGGTGTCCTTCCGGGTGTCCAGAGGCCGGTTGACCGGGTTCGTCGGTGGGAACGGTGCGGGCAAGACCACCACCATGCGCATGATCATGGGCGTACTGGCCGTGAACGGGCGAGATCCGCTGGGAGGGTGCCCCCGTCACGGCCGCCGACCGCAGGGACTTCGGCTACATGCCGGAGGAGCGGGGCCTCTACCCGAAGCAGACTGTCCTCAGCCAACTCGTCTATCTGGCCCGGCTGCGCGGCCAGAGCGCCGCCGACGCCCGCCGTCACATCCTCGAACTGCTCGAACGCCTCGGTCTGGCCGAGAAGAGCCAGTCCCGGCTGGAGTCCCTGTCCCTGGGCAATCAGCAGCGTGTGCAGATCGCGGCCGCCCTCCTTGGCACGCCCAAGCTGCTCGTCCTCGACGAGCCCTTCTCCGGGCTCGACCCGCATGCCGTCGACACGATGGCCGAACTGCTGCGGGAGTACGCGGAGACCGGCGTTCCGGTGCTCTTCTCCTCGCACCAGCTCGACCTGGTCGAGCGCCTGTGCGACGACCTGGTGATCATGGCGACCGGCCGTGTCGTCGGCAAGGGCGCTGCGGACGAGCTGCGTCACCGCGAGAAGCCGCTGTACCACCTGGTCACCGGCGCTCCGGCCGGCTGGGCCCACGCCGTCCCCGGCGTGACCGACGTCGAAGAACTCCCCGACGGAGCCCGCGTCGAGCTGGCCGCCGACGCCGATCCCGGCGCGCTCCTGACGGAGGCCCTGCGCCGGGGAGCCGTGCACGCCTTCACCCCCCTCGTTCCCAGCATCGCCGACGTCTACCGGGAGATGACCTCCGCATGAGCACCCTGACCTCGAACCCCGTGCACCGGTCCGAGACGTCGCCCGGCCCGAAGGGCACGCCCGCGGCTTCCGGCACCCCGTCCCGTACGGCCACCGCGGCCTCCTGGCGGATCGTCGCCGCCCGTGAGATCTCGGTGAAGCTCACCAACCGCGGCTTCCTGCTGTCGACGCTGGTCACCCTCGCCCTGATCGTGGGCGCGATCGGACTACAGCTCTACCTGGCCGACTCGATGGGGAAGATCACCGTCGCGGTGGACGACCAGCAGGCCGGTCGGATCGCCGGCCAGGCCGAGCAGCTGGCCGTCCGGGCGGACCAGGACGTCGAGATCACGGTGCGGCAGGAGTCGTCCGCCGATCAGGTCCGCGAGTCCGTACGGTCCGGTGAGGCCGAGGCCGGGCTGCTGTTCGAGGGCGGCCGCTGGGTCCTGCTCGGCGACACCGGGCAGAACGACATCGCCGCCACCTGGATCGGCGCCGCCGTGCAGTCGAACGCCCTCGACCGGAACGCGCAGGCCGCGGGCACCAGCCTGGGGGCCCTCAGCGAGGGGGCGGAGGTCAAGCACATCCTGCTTTCGGCCGACAAGACACCCGAGGGCGCGGTCCGGATGACGACGTACTTCTTCGGCTTCCTCTTCTACCTGGCCGCGGTTCTGCTCGGTGCCGCGCTGGCGACGAGCGTCGTGGAAGAGAAGCAGAACCGCATCGTCGAGCTCATCGCCAGCTCCGTGCCTCTGCGGTCCCTGCTCGTCGGCAAGATCGTCGGCTCCACGCTCCTGGCGCTCGCCCAGATGGCCCTGTTCTGCCTGGTCGGCATCGGCGGCCTGGTGTTCACGGGCGAGCAGGAGTTCCTCGCCGGCATCAGCTCGGGCCTGGGCTGGTTCCTCGTCTTCTACGTCGTGGGCATCGCGGTCCTGGCCTGCCTGTTCGCCGCCGCGGGCGCGCTCGCCACCCGGAGCGAGGACATCCAGTCCACCACGACGCCGGTGAACGCGATCACCGCGCTCGTGTTCATCGTCGGCGTCACCGTGTCCGGCAGTCTGCGGGAGATCCTCTCGTTCATCCCCCTTACCTCAACCGTCACCATGCCGGCCCGCGTCCTGGCTGGAGAGACCGCCTGGTGGGAGCCCGCCGTCGCGCTCGTCCTGTCGATTGCCGCCGCGGCGGTCATCGTCGGAGTGAGCAGCCGGGTGTATCGCCGGGCGCTCCTCCAGACCGACCGCAAGCTCTCGTTCCGCCAGGCCGTGAAGCTGACGGACTGACCTTCCCGCGCCACCCGAACCACCGGCCAGACACGCCGGTACAGCCAGAAACCCGACGTCACCCGGAAGGAACTCCGATGACCGCCTCCCGCTCCAACACCTCCCTCGCCGCGCTTCTGGCCGTGCTCGCCTGTGTGGAGGTGGTGCTGATCACCAGCGACGCCGCCGACGGCGTCCGCTACGGCGTCGGCGCGGCACTCGCCGTCACGATCCTCGTGGTGGTCGGCCGGCTCGCCAAGGGCGGCTCGTCCGACTGATCGGCCCCTCGACCGTGTCCGGGGTCGGCCGTACCGAGGCAGCCGGCCCCGGACCCTGTTTCAGCGCACGGATTTTACGCGTGTGAGACTGCAACCTGCCTCACCGCCATCCCTTCTCTTCCTCATGTGGAGCCGCCCATGAACTCCTCCCACCAGGTATCGATCACCGGTCCGTCCGGGGTGCCGCCAGAGACCGCAGCGATCCGCTTCGTGGCCTTCCTCCCGGACGGATGGCATGCCGAGGTCAGCGAATTCCAGGAGAACCTCGCCCGCCTCCTGATAGTGGCCCCGCCCGGAACCACCACGTCCGAGGTCACCCGAATCGCCACTGACATCTTGTCCCGGCCCGGCCTTCAGGGTTGGCTCCTGGCCTCCCACTGACGCACGACCCGGGAACGGCGCACCGACGAAGAGTCGGAAGTCGCAGGTCAGGCCGCGATAGGTGAAAAAGGCTTGACTGAGGTGACGAGGGTGCCCAGGCGCAGCCGCTCGGTGGCGGCCGCCGCGGCGGTCAAGGTCGGCACCGCGCCGAACCACGGCCCGTCGCGGAAGGTCCGCCACCGAATCGGTTATGACGAGGGTGCCTGGGGAGGTTCGGCGGAAGACCTGGTCGGCGCCGATGTCATCGGTGGCCCGCACCTCCGGATCGAATGTGTGGGCGATCTCGCGGATCGCGAGGACGTCGGTCTCGGTGCCGGCGAAGTGCGGACGGCGCCTGAGGGCATTCACGCCGGGACGGGGAGCCGAGGCGGATCCAGGACCACGGGGAGGGCAGGTGGGACGGGCAGACGATGGCCGGGAAGGCGGACGGGTCGGGTTCAGCCGGGAAAGCGGAGGAACTCCGGCGGTACGGAGTCGGTCAGCCAGACCCCGTTCGCGCTGACGTAGAAGAGGTGGCCGGCGCGGTGCATCGCGCCCGCGTCCACCGAGAGGATCACGGGCCTGCCACGGCGGGCGCCGACGCGGGTAGCCGTCTCGCGGTCGGCCGAGAGGTGGACGTGGAGCCGGTTCATGGGGCGCAGCCCCTCGGTGCGGATCGTGTCGAGGGCGCGGCCCACAGTGCCGTGATAGAGGTACGCGGGCGGCTCGGACGGAGGCAGGCCGAGGTCCACCGGGACGGTGTGGCCCTGGCTCGCCCGAATACGGTCGCCTTCGATCGCGTAGCGCTGTTTGTCATTGGCGGCAACGACATGGTCGAGCTCGGCACGGGTGATGGGGAAGCCGTGCCGAGCCGCGGCCCGGAGCAACTCGTCGATCGTCACCCAGCCGTTCGGGTCGAGATGGATCCCGATCCGCTCGGGCTGGTGCCGCAGATGCTTTGCGAGGTACTTGGACACCTTGACGGTGCGTCTCTCGTCCATCCGGACAGAGTGCCTGTGGCGATCTCGTCGGCGCACCAGAATTTGCTCACGATTCGCACCAACGATTTTCGTCCACAGGTTTGATCCACAACCAACTGCGGTTATCCACAGGTTAATTGGCCATTCTGTGGACAAGTGACGTCGTAATCAACCGTTTTGGGTAACTTGCCTTGATTCGTGGCTTGATGTGGCAAGTGCATCCAATGCCCTGGCCTGTACCTCGCGTTCAGTGGCGGCGGCGACAAAGGCAGCGACGTTCTGCGGACCAACCAGGCGCTTTACGGCCTGCATTGTTTCCGGCGGCAGTGGTACGGAACGAGGCTCGCTCGTCGAGAGTCCCGGGGTGAGCGGTGTGTCCGCGCCGAGATGGTGCTGCAGATGACGCGTGGCGAACGTCCGCATGGCCCGGGCCAGTTCCGCGTCCACTGTCTGCTGCGCGAGCGGGCGGAGCCGACGGACCAGCGAAGCGGCCTCGGCCGCATCCGCGTCCGTCGGTGGACGATGGCCGAGGTAGCGAGCGAACACATGCTCCGTGGTGAACTCCAGGAAACGGGAGGCGATGTGCTCGACCTGTCCCCGAAGTTCCCGCAGATGGCCGGAGATTGCGGTGAGCGGCACCCCTGCGGCGTGCAACTCGACGGCTACAGAGAGCTCTTGTGGGCTCGGGACCAGGAACTCGTCGCCCCGGCCCGGGATGCACTCCAGTACTCCGAGCTCGACCGCCTCGGCGATCGCCTGGTCGTCCTGCATGCCGCCGAACTTCGCATGCAGCTCGTCCCGGGTGATCCGGTCGGCCTGCTCGTCCGTCCACGGGCCGTGCACCTCGGCGACGAGCCCGAGCACCCCGCCCAGCCCGCGTCCCGCGTCCCACGCCTCCAGCAGCTCCTTGATGCTGGCCAGCGTGTAACCGCGGTCCAGCAGGTTGGCGATCTGCCGGAGCCGGGCGAGATGCGTGTCCCGGTACACATTGGCCCGGCCGCGCCGCTCCGGCGTCGGCAGCAGCCCCCGGTCCTGATAGGCCCGGATCGTGCGGACCGTGGCACCGCTCGCATGCGCCAGGTCCTCGATCCGGTACTCGACGGCGGAACGCGTCGTTGCCGCGGACGGCCCGGCCCCGCTCACAGCGGCGGCTTCAGCCGGGCGATCCCGCGCAGCGCGCCGGGACTGAGCCGGGACAGAAACCGGGCGGCTCGCGCCTCCGGTGTCACCGGCACCACGGCCCGGTTGTGCGCCACGGCCTCGAGGATCGCGTCGGCGACCTTCTCCGGCGGGTAGTTACGGAGCCCGTACAGCCGGCTGGTCCGCTTCCGCAGACGCTTCTCCTCATCGGCGTCGGCCCCGGCGAAATGCGTGGTCGCCGTGATGTTGGTGTTGACGATGCCGGGGCAGATGGCGCTGACCCCGATCGACCGCTCGGCCAGTTCGGCCCGCAGGCACTCGCTGAGCATCAGCACGGCCGCCTTGGAGGTGCTGTACGCGGGCAGCGCCCGGGACGGCTGATACGCGGCGGCGGAGGCGGTGTTGACGATATGGCCGCCCTGGCCGCGCTCGGCCATCTGCCTGCCGAAGATCCGGCAGCCGTGGATGACACCCCACAGATTGACGTCCAGGACGTTCTTCCAGTCCTCGCTCGTGGTTTCCAGGAAGGAGCCGGACAGGCCGATCCCGGCGTTGTTGACCAGGACGTCGACGATGCCGTACTCGGCGGCGACCTTCTCGGCGAGCTTCTCCATCGCCTGCTCGTCGCTGACGTCCACCGCCTCGCCCCAGGCGGCGGGGGAGCCGATCAGACGGGCCATCTCCGCCGTTCTGGCCGCCCCTTCCGCGTCACGGTCCACGGCCACCACCCGGGCGCCCGCCTCCGCGAACGCGAACGCGGTGGCCCGCCCGATACCGCCCGCCGCGCCCGTCACCAGGACCAGCTGACCGCCGAACCGGTCGGCGTACGCCCCGGTCGGTGCGGTGTCCGGGGCCGGCCGCCCGTCTTCCAGCGCCGACTCGTTGGCGGCGACGAACTCGCTGATCCAGGAGGCAAGCTGGTCCGGGCGGGTGCGCGGCACCCAGTGCTTGGCCGGCAGGGAGCGTCGTACCAAGTGCGGCACCCACAGCTCCAGTTGCTCGTACAGCTTCTCCGAAAGGAAGATGTCACCCGTCGGCGTGATCAGCTGGACCGGCACATGCGCGTACGCGTCGGCACGCGGTCTGCGCAGCCGGGCGCGGACGTTGTCCCGGTAGAGCCAGGCGCCGTGCGCCGCGTCGTTCGGCAGGGACGGCGTCGGGTAGTCGCCCGCGGGCACCTTCTCCATCCGCTGGAGTATCCGCGGCCACTGCTTGCCGAGCGGGCCGCGCCAGGCGAGCTCCGGCAGCACCGGCGTGTGCAGCATGTACACGTACCAGGACTTGGCCCCCTGGCCGAGCAGCTGACCGACCCGGCGCGGGGTGGGCCGCGTCATCCGCTGCTTGATCCAGTGACCGAAGTGGTCCAGGGAGGGACCCGACATCGACGTGAAGGAGGCGATCCGGCCCTCGGTGCGTATGACCGTCGCGAACTCCCACGACTGGACCGAACCCCAGTCGTGCCCGACCAGGTGCACCGGCCGGTCCGGACTCACCGCATCGACGACGGCCAGGAAGTCGTCGGTGAGCTTCTCCAGAGTGAACCCGCCTCGCAGTGGCTCCGGAGCCGTCGACCGGCCGTGGCCGCGCACGTCGTACAGGACGACGTGCCACCGCTCGGCCAACCGCGCCGCGACCTGCGTCCAGACTTCCTTGCTGTCCGGATAGCCGTGCACCAGCACGACCGTCGGACGCGTCTCGTCGCCCAGCTCGGCGACGCACAGCTCGATCCCGCCCGTACGCACCCGGCGTTCGCGGAACCCCGGTACATCCTGCAGACTCACGCCGCCACCCTCTCCTCGGCCCAGCGCCGCACATGCGGCAGATCGTCGTCCAGCCAGAAGGCGCTCTGCTCGGGGTCCTTGGAATCGGTGACGACCAGGATCTCCTCGAACTTCGCGCCCGTACCCCGGAATCCGAGATGGGGTTCGACCGCCCACAGCCCCGGCTGCGGCGGGTGGTCGGAGAAGCGGTACGGACTCCACAGCGGAGACCAGCCGTCCCGGTGCCCGTGCACCGCATCGCTGACGAGGCCCTTGAGCGACTGCGTACCGAACCCGAACACCCGCGGTGACCAGCGGCGCTCAGCCACGCGGTCGACCTTGTGGGCGATGACGCCGAAGGGATAGGTGCGGTGCCTGTTGGCGTACCCCTGTTTGATCATCAGGCGCTCGACGTCCTCATAGATCTCGCGCAGCGGACGTCGCTCACGCACCTCGTCCAGGATCAGTGCGCGGTGGACCTCAAGATCGGCAAGGAGCTTGTCGTGCAACGGGTTGAGCCCGAGACAGCCGGAATATCCGATGTCCGCCGTGAACCCCTTGTACACCGGAGCCATGTCGAGGATGAACGGCATCCCGGGCTCCAGCTTCCGGTTGGTCGGGAAGAACTGCAGCGGCACCTTGAAACCGGCGAACGCCGTGCGGTCCCCGAACCAGGCGAACGGGAGATGGAACCAGTCACGGACCCCTCGCTCGCGCAGCCACTCCCGCTGCATCCGGGCTGCCTCGCGCTCCGTCACCCCCGGTTCGAGCCGTGCGGCGACCGCCTCCGCGCAGGCGTACGCGAGGCGTTGCACCTCTCTGAACCCCTGGAGCTCCTGGGGCCGTCCGTCCTTCACCGGTGAGGCCATGCCACCGTCCGTCCCATGCCGTGCGGTACGCGCTCGTAACGTGACACTGATGAATGTGACAATGTCCGGCGGCTGCGTCAAGGGGTGCGCAAGACCTGTGGACAACTCCCCGAGCTCTCCCCTCAGGCCCTGTTCCCGGTCACCGCCCCTACCTTCGTCGTCCTCCCTCGCGGGGTCCCCCTACGGGGCCGTACGACTGGAGGCTGACGCGGATCCAACCGCCTGGTCTGACGACTGGTGTGGCCCGCGCCACTACTGTCGAAGATGTGACTGTGATCGCGACCGAAAGCCTGAGCAAGCGGTTCCCCCGGGTGACCGCGCTTGACCGGCTCTCCCTGGACATCGGGCCCGGTGTAACCGGCCTGGTGGGCGCCAATGGAGCCGGCAAGTCCACACTGATCAAGATCCTGCTGGGTCTGTCCCCCGCCACCGAAGGCCGGGCCGCGGTGCTCGGGCTGGACGTCGCCACCAGTGGTGCGGCCATCCGGGAACGGGTCGGCTACATGCCCGAGCACGACTGCCTGCCGCCGGACGTCTCCGCCACCGAGTTCGTCGTCCACATGGCGCGGATGTCCGGACTGCCGCCGACGGCAGCGCGCGAGCGCACCGCCGACACGCTGCGACACGTCGGTCTGTACGAGGAGCGCTACCGCCCCATCGGCGGCTACTCGACCGGCATGAAGCAGCGCGTGAAGCTGGCCCAGGCGCTGGTCCACGACCCGCAGCTGGTCCTCCTCGACGAGCCGACCAATGGCCTGGACCCGGTCGGCCGCGACGAGATGCTCGGCCTGATCCGCCGCGTCCACACCGACTTCGGCATCTCGGTCCTGGTGACCTCCCACCTTCTGGGAGAACTGGAGCGCACCTGCGACCATGTCGTCGTCATCGACGGCGGCGCGCTGCTGCGCTCCAGTTCCACCAGCGACTTCACCCAGACCACCACGACCCTCGCGGTCGAGGTCACCGACAGCGACGCCCACCCCGACGGCACGGACGCACTGCGCCGGGCGCTCACGGCAGCCGGTGTCAGTCTTCTGGGCCGCGACGGAATCGAGGCGGACGGTCTGCCGGGCGCCGGTCACATCCTGCTGATCGAGGCCACCGGCGAGGAGACGTACGACGTCGTCCGCGACAGCGTCGCCGGGCTCGGACTCGGTCTCGTACGGATGGAACAGCGGCGCCACCACATCGCCGAGGTCTTCCGTACCGAAGGCACCGCAGAGACCGCGGAGACGGTCCTGGCCGGAGCCGCACAGCAGAAGGGGAGCGGTCGCGATGAGCACTGAGACCGGGGCCGTGACCGGGAGCGAGACCACCCGGATCCACAACATCGGGTACCGCTCCTACGACGGCCCGCGCCTGGGCCGCGGATATGCCCGCCGTTCCCTCTACTCGCAGTCGTTGCGGGGCTCCTTCGGACTGGGCCGTTCCGCCAAGTCCAAGGTGCTGCCGATGCTGCTCTTCGGCGTGATGTGCCTGGTTGCGCTGATCATCGTGGCCGTCGCGATGGCCACGCCCAACGCGACGAAGCTCGTGATCAAATACACGGACTTCGCGATCTATCTGCAGGCCGTCATCGGCCTCTTCATCGCCTCGCAGGCACCGCAGTCCGTCTCCCGGGATCTCCGTTTCAAGAGCGTCCCGCTGTACTTCTCGCGCCCTATCGAACGGGTCGACTACGTCGTCGCCAAGTACGCCGCGATGGCATCCGCCCTGTTCATCCTCACCGCGACACCGCTTCTCGTGATGTATGTGGGAGCCCTGCTGGGGAAGTTCGACTTCGCCGACCAGACCACGTGGTTCGGACAGGGGCTGGTGTCGGTGGCCCTGCTCTCCGTGCTCTTCGCCGGACTCGGCCTGGTGATGGCCGCACTGACTCCGCGCCGCGGCTTCGGCGTTGCCGCGGTGATCGCCGTACTGACCATCTCGTACGGAGCGGTCTCCACCGTCCAGGCCATCGCCTGGGGGACGGGCTCGGCGGGTGCCGTGCAGTGGCTGGGGCTCTTCTCGCCCATCACGCTGATCGGCGGCGTCCAGAGCGCGTTCCTCGGTGCCACCTCCGCCTTCCCCGGAGGCGAATCACCGGGCGCCGGGACAGGCATGGTGTATCTGATCGTTGTCCTCGCGCTCGTCGCCGGCTCGCACGCCGTACTGATGCGCCGCTACCGGAGGGTCGGGCTGTGACCACCATCGAGATCGACCACACCTCGCGCTGGTTCGGCAATGTGGTCGCCGTCAACGACGTGAGCATGACCGTGGGCCCCGGCGTGACCGGACTGCTCGGCCCCAACGGTGCGGGGAAGTCCACGCTGATCAACATGATGGCCGGGTTCCTCGCACCGTCGACCGGCAAGGTCACCCTCGACGGCGCGCTGATCTGGCGCAACGAGGAGGTGTACCGGCAGATCGGCATCGTCCCGGAGCGGGAGGCGATGTACGACTTCCTCACCGGCCGCGAATTCGTCGTCGCCAACGCGGAACTGCAGGGACTCGACGAGGCTGCCGCGCAGAAGGCGCTGGCCACGGTCGAGATGGAGTACGCGCAGGACCGCAAGATCGCCACGTACAGCAAGGGCATGCGGCAGCGCGTGAAGATGGCGTCCGCGCTGGTCCACGAGCCGTCCGTGCTGCTGCTCGACGAACCGTTCAACGGGATGGACCCCCGCCAGCGGATGCAGCTGATGGAGCTGCTGCGGCGGATGGGCGCCGAGGGCCGTACGGTCCTGTTCTCCTCCCACATCCTCGAAGAGGTCGAGCAACTCGCCTCGCACATCGAGGTGATCGTGGCCGGACGGCATGCAGCGTCCGGTGACTTCCGGAAGATCCGCCGGCTGATGACGGACCGTCCGCACCGCTATCTCGTACGGTCCAGCGACGACCGCGCCCTCGCCGCCGCGCTCATCGCAGACCCGTCGACGGCCGGGATCGAAGTCGACCTGAGCGAGCAGGCGCTGCGTATCCAGGCGGTCGACTTCGGACGGTTCACCACGCTGCTGCCGAAGGTCGCGCGGGAACACGGCATCCGTCTGCTGACCGTCTCGCCGTCCGACGAGTCCCTCGAATCGGTCTTCTCCTATCTCGTAGCGGCCTGAGTAGTGGCCTGAAAGGAGCTGTGAAGCGTCATGTACAACCCCACAGTCGCCCGGCTCACCTACCGGGCCCTGCTCGGCCGGCGCAGGGCTGCGATCCTCTTCGTCCTGCCCGCGCTGCTGATCGTCATCGCCGTCGCGGTACGGGCGTTCGCCGGGGCCGATGACCAGGTCGCCGCCGATGTGCTGGGCGGTTTCGCCATCGCCACGATGGTGCCGCTGATCGGTGTGATCGCCGGTACGGGGGCCATCGGCCCCGAGATCGACGACGGATCGATCGTCTATCTGCTGGCCAAGCCGGTGAAACGGCCGACGATCATCTTCACCAAGCTGATCGTGGCGATCGCCGTGACCATGGTCTTCTCCGCCCTGCCGACATTCGTCGCGGGCATGATCCTCAACGGCAACGGCCAGCAGATCGCGGTGGCGTACACGATCGCGGCGCTGGTCGCCTCCATCGCGTACAGCGCGCTGTTCCTGCTGCTCGGCACGGTCAGCAGGCATGCGGTGGTCTTCGGCCTGGTCTACGCGCTGGTGTGGGAGGCGCTCTTCGGCAGCTTCGTGCCCGGGGCACGCACGCTCAGCGTGCAGCAGTGGTCGCTCGCGCTTGCCGAAAAGGTCGGCGGGGAAGGCGCGATCACCTCAGAGGTCGGACTGCCGCTCGCGACGGTTCTGCTGGCGGCTGTCACGGTGCTCGCCACTTGGTACGCGGGTCAGAAACTGCGCACGCTGAAGCTCGCCGGCGAGGAGTGAGCCGAAGGGCTCTGCTGCCCCTTGTGTCCGTCAACCCCTGCCCTTCGGGCGGGGGTTGACGCATGAACGGACAGTCGTACGCGTAACTGTACGGTTATCGGTTCGTTGTTCAGGGGGCGTGGAGGCAATGAGAATCCGTGGCGTCGTAGCGTTCGTGAAATTGGGGATTGCCGACTCCGGCGAGGCGGTGCCGGCCGGGTCGGTCATTGGGTGAGTGGCAACCGTGAGCGTCCTCCGCCCCTGAAGCCCGGGGAGAGGGCTGTCCATCGTCGTTTTCGCGAACGTAAGGCATGCCCATGCCCACGGAAGTCGCCCTGCTCGAATCGCGCGCGCTGCGCGTCGAGCAGATGGGGCGCGTCGACGTCCTCGACAAGGTCAAGAGCCTTGTCATGCTCCCTGACGGAATTCACGTCCGCACAGAGGATGTGGCTCGTTACTTCGAAGTATCCACAGTCTCTGTCAGAAGGCTGACTGACCGGCACCACAAGGAGTTCGCGGAGAACGGCATGTGCGTGCTGCACGGTGCTGAGCTGCGATCTTTCCATAGCGACATCGAGTCGCTATGGAAGGGTGAGGGGGTGAAAAGTTATCCACAGGCTGCCACTCAGCTGAGGCTGTTCACCCGTAGGACCGTGCTCAATGTCGCGATGCTTCTTCGCGATAGCGACATCGCTCGGTGCGTCCGCACCTATCTGCTCGACGCGGAGGAGGATCTGCGGGCGGGGTACGCCTCGCTCGATCGGCGCGTCACTCGCGTCGAGAGCTGCCTGGCCGGAGTCGGCTCGGCGCTCCAGGAGCTCGGGCCGGTACTCAACCGGATGTCGCACCGGCTCGACAGCCTCGACCGCAGGCTGGAAACCACGAATCGGGTCGTCGGCGCGATGAGTGTCCGGCTCGGGGACATGTCCGAGGACATCGTCCGTATCGATGCGCGGATGGACGACTTCGTCCGTCAGCTCCAGGATCTGCGACGTCACCGTAGGCGCCGCTGATTACCGTCCGCCGCTAGCTGTCCGCCCACGGCCAGGCGTACGTGGGCCGGGGGCGGACAACGAGCACGCCCCGTCGGTCGTCGCCGCTCGAATAATGGGTGGCGGACAAGGACGGCGCCAGGCACAGTGATTGAGGAAGGCACGCCACAGGACCGGGAGAGGAGCGCGACGATGACTGAGAGTACGAGTCCGTCGAGTTCCCACCAGGGCGGGCTGGAGCAGGCGCCGGAGTAACCATCACTTCACTCCGCTGAGCCGCTCCCAGCAGGACGCCCGGGGCGGCTTTTTTGCGCGCATCGCGCGGCCGCCCACCCGGAGGATTGGCCGAGTGGTAAGGCAGCGGCTTGCTAAGCCGTGGTCGGGGCTGTCGACCCCGCGCGCGTTCGATCCGCGCATCCTCCGCACAGACACCCGGCGCGGACAACCCCGCGCCGAGGCCGCACACGATCACGGGCCGGGCGCATGCCTGCACCCGGCCCGTGCTTCTCCGCGTTCACGTGGTCTGCGGAGCCGCCTGGTGCCCCTCCCGGCAGGCTTTGCCCCGTCGCGTCGTCCAGCACGCCCGCTCGCCGCGTTGGCCACAAGCCCTGGTAGCGCCTTCCCCAAGCTCTCAACTTTGTTCGAGCAGGGGAGACCCCACTGGGGGACGTCCGGCCGCCTTGCGATCGCACGCACTGGACGACGCTCCTCATGGGGCAAACATTGCCGGTCACGGCACTAGAGCAGCCGCTCCAGCACCACAGCGATGCCATCGTCCTCGTTCGAGGCGGTGATCTCGTGCGCGACGGCCTTCAGGTCGTCATGCGCGTTGGCCATCGCGACACCCCGCTGCGCCCAGGCGAACATCGGGATGTCGTTGGGCATGTCGCCGAAGGCGAGTGTGTCCGCCGCCTTCACGCCCAGCCGGCGCGCCGCCAGCGAGAGCCCGGTCGCCTTGCTCAGCCCCAGCGGCAGGATCTCCACCACGCCCGGGCCTGCCATGACCACGTCCACCAGGTTGCCGACGGCCCCACGCGCTGCGTTCGCCAGTGCGTCGTCGTCGAGTTCCGGGTGCTGGATGTAGACCTTGTTCAGGGGCGCGGACCACATCTCGATCGCGTCCTTCACGAAGACGGCCGGCAGGGGCCCTTCCTGTACGCGGTAGCCGGGACCGACCAGCACCTCACCGTCGAGCCCGTCGCGGCTCACCGCCAGCGCCAGCGGCCCGACCTCCGCCTCGATCTTGGCGAGCGCGAGGCCGGCGAGCTGGCGGTCCAGCGTCAGCGACGTCAGCAGCTTGTGCTCGCCCGCGTGGTAGACCTGCGCGCCCTGGCCGCAGACCGCGATGCCCTGGTAGCCCAGGTCGTCCAGGATGTGCCGGGTCCACGGGACGGCCCGCCCGGTGACGATGATGTGCGCGGCGCCGTCCGCGGTGACGGCGGCCAGTGCCTCGCGGGTGCGCTCGGAGACCGTGTCGTCGTTACGCAGCAGCGTCCCGTCGAGGTCGGTGGCGACGAGCTTGTACGGGAAGGTCACTTGGCGACCGGTTCCAGGACCTCGCGCCCGCCCAGGTACGGACGGAGCACCTCGGGGACCCGTACCGAACCGTCTGCCAGCTGGTGGTTCTCCAGGATCGCCACGATCGTGCGCGGTACGGCGCAGAGCGTGCCGTTCAGCGTGGCGAGCGGTTGGAGGACCTTCTTGCCGTCGCGGGTGTCGCGCATCCGGACGGAGAGGCGGCGCGCCTGGAAACCGTCGCAGTTCGATGCGGACGTCAGCTCGCGGTACTTGCCCTGGGTCGGGATCCACGCCTCGCAGTCGAACTTCCGGGAGGCCGAGGCCCCCAGGTCGCCGGTGGCCACGTCGATCACCTGGAACGGCAGCTCGAGGCCGGTGAGCCACTGCTTCTCCCAGTCCAGAAGACGCCGGTGCTCCGTCTCGGCGTCCGCCGGGTCGACGTACGAGAACATCTCGACCTTGTCGAACTGGTGGACGCGGAAGATGCCCCGGGTGTCCTTGCCGTACGTACCGGCCTCGCGGCGGAAGCACGGCGAGAAGCCCGCGTAGCGGAGCGGCAGCTTGTCCGCGTCGATGATCTCGTCCATGTGGTAAGCGGCGAGCGGGACCTCGGAGGTGCCGACCAGGTAGTAGTCGTCCTTCTCCAGGTGGTACACGTTCTCCGCGGCCTGGCCGAGGAAGCCGGTGCCCTCCATCGCGCGCGGGCGGACCAGCGCGGGGGTCAGCATCGGGATGAACCCGGCCTCGGTGGCCTGCGCGATCGCGGCGTTGACGAGGGCGAGCTCCAGCAGCGCGCCGACACCCGTCAGGTAGTAGAAGCGCGAGCCGGACACCTTGGCGCCGCGCGCCATGTCGATCGCGCCGAGCGCCTCGCCGAGCTCCAGGTGGTCCTTGGGTTCGAAGCCCTCGGCGCCGAAGTCGCGGATGGTGCCGTGCGTCTCCAGGACGACGAAGTCCTCCTCGCCGCCGACCGGCACGTCCTCGTGGACGATGTTGCCGAGCTGCAGCAGCAGGCTCTTGGCCTCCGCGTCGGCCTCGTCCTGCGCCGCGTCGGCCGCCTTGACGTCGGCCTTCAGCTGCTCGGCCCTCTTGAGCAGCTCGGCGCGCTCCTCGGGAGAAGCCTTGGGGATGAGCTTTCCGAGCGATTTCTGCTCGGAACGGAGTTCGTCGAAGCGGACACCGGACGACCTGCGCCGCTCGTCGGCGGAGAGAAGGGCGTCGACGAGCGCGACGTCCTCTCCACGGGCGCGCTGGGAGGCGCGAACACGGTCGGGGTCCTCACGGAGCAGGCGAAGGTCAATCACCCCTCCAGGCTACCGGTGTGCGCTTCCGTAGCTCGAACCGATATTGCCAAGCGTGTCACTTTGCCCGAATTGCCGGAATTGGTAAAAGGGGGGAATCGTCGCCCGCGATCGATCCCGGCTGTCAATAAGGAGCCCCTATTCCCCTAAATGGGGCAGAAAGGGCTTTCGCCCTTGACGTATCAGCCATGCGCGCAGGGGGAGTTGGGGGCGCTTGTCCACAGGGGTGGGAAGTCCCCCAGGGTTATCCACAGGCTGTGGGGGAGATCTGTGGACACAGGAAGAGATCATTCCGAAAGCCGCATGAGGGCTCATGGAATCCCCGTTCAAACTCACTGCACACACTCATTCGGGTGGGAATTCCTCGCCCTAAGGAGTTGATCAATGGAATTGAGATGACACGGGCGGCCTGTAGCCCTGTGGGTGACTGTGGGGCGAATGGGGCGATTTGTCGACCATGTCATATTGAGGTGTCGACTTGTCCCCAGGTCGAGAACCGCCCCTGTGGATAACTCTTGTGGATTGTGAAAATCGGCAGGTAATACTGGCGATGTGCGCACGCAGCCGGGCAGGGAACCCAACCCCGCTATTGGACCAGGCGTCGGGCCAGGTCGTCAGCGCCGGCCATCACGCCAGGCCAATCAGGCCCGATCGTCCGGTTCCCGGTCAGGCGCGGCCGTCCTGGACCCGGGCCAGCCAGTCCGAGGCGTCCGTGAACTCCCTGTCCGACGTCCCGTCGCGCAGCGGTCGCACGTCCTCCGGCGCCACCCCCGCACGCGGATACGAACCGAGGAACCGCACCTTCGGGCAGATCCGCTTCAGCCCCATCAGCGCCTCCCCGACGCGACGGTCCGCGATGTGTCCCTCGGCGTCGACCGCGAAGCAGTAGTTCCCGATGCCCGCCCCGGTCGGCCGCGACTGGATCAGCATCAGGTTCACCCCGCGCACCATGAATTCCTGGAGAAGTTCGAGCAGTGCGCCGGGGTGGTCGTCGCCCAGCCAGATGACCACCGACGTCTTGTCCGCGCCGGTCGGCGCCGCGGGCCGGGCAGGGCGCCCCACCAGCACGAAGCGCGTCTGCGCGTTCTCCGCGTCGTGGATCTCCGTCACCAGCGGTTCGAGGCCGTAGGTGGCCGCCGCGAACTCACCGGCGAAGGCGGCGTCGTACCGCCCTTCCTGTACCAGCCGCGCACCGTCCGCGTTGGACGCGGCCGACTCCCATACGGCCTCCGGCAGATGGGCCGCCATCCAGTTGCGTACCTGTGGCTGTGCCGCCGGGTGCGCGGTGACGGTCTTGATGTCGTGCAGCTTGGTGCCGGGCCGCACGAGCAGCGCGAAGGTGATGGAGAGCAGCACCTCGCGGTAGATCATCAGTGGTTCGCCGGTGGTCAGCTCGTCGATGGTCGCGGTGATGCCGCCCTCGACGGAGTTCTCGATCGGTACGAGGGCGGCCGCGGCAGCCCCGCTCCGTACCGCGTCCAGAGCCGCCGGTACGGAGACCATCGGGACAAGTTCCCGAGTGGCGGCTTCCGGGAGCGTACGGAGGGCGACCTCGGTGAAGGTGCCTTCGGGACCGAGATAGGCGTAGCGCGTGGCGGACATACCGTCACCCTAATGCGCCTTGCCCGCTCAGGACTCCAGGAGCCGCTGCCCCACGTATTCCCCTTTCGCCGCACCGCCCGGCACTGCGAAGAGGCCGCTCGCCTCGTGCCGGACGAACGGCGACAGCGCATCGCCCCGGTCGAGTTTGCGCTGCACCGGCACGAATCCCTTCAGCGGATCCGCCTGCCAGCAGATGAACAGCAGCCCGGCATCGGGAGTGCCGTCGGCCGCGATGCCGTCGTGGTACGAGAAGGGGCGCCGCAGCATCGCAGCCCCGCTGTTCCGCTCGGGGGAGGAGATCCGGGCGTGGGCGTTGCCCGGGATCAGCAGCTTGCCGTCGGGGCCCGCCTTGTCGAGGTCCATCGGGGTGGTCTCGGTGCCACCGCTCAGCGGCGCGCCGTCCGACCTGCGCCGCCCTATGACCCGCTCCTGCTGCGTCACCGGGAGTTTCTCCCAGTCGTCGAGCAGCATCCGGATCCGCCGTACGACCGCGTAGGACCCACCGGCCAGCCAGGTGTACTGCGCCTCGTCGCCCGCCTTCGGCTGAGACGGTACGAAGATGCGCCGGTCGAAGTCGCTCTCCGAGGGTTTCGGGTTTCCGGTGCCGTCGATCTGCCCCATCAGATTGCGGGCGGTTGCCGGCGCGGCCGTGGCCCCGGGGGTGCGGTTGAAACCGTTCATCTGCCAGCGGACCCGGGCCGTCGTGGCGGCCTCCTTCTGGATGGCGCGCAGCCCGTGGAAGGCGACGAGCGCGTCGTCGGCGCCGATCTGCACCCAGAGGTCGCCGTGGGAGCGCTTGGCGTCGAGCCGGTCGGCGGAGAACGGCGGCAGGGGATCCAGCCCGGGCGGCCGGTGGTCCGCCAGGCCCGTGCGTTCGAAGAAGGTGTGCCCGAAGCCGAAGGTGATGGTCAGCGAGGAGGGGCCGGCATCCAGCGCGATCCCGGTGTCGTGGTCCGTACCGTCCGCGCTGCCCCCACTGAGGGGTTCGCCGGCCATCAGGCGCTGGGCCACGTCCGACCAGCGGCGCATCAGGGCGGCGGCTTCCTTCCGCCCTGCACCGGGCGCCAGGTCGAAGGCGATGAGATGGCCACGTGCTTGAAGCGGAGTGGTGATCCCCGGTTGGTGTTTCCCGTGAAACATTGCCTCGGTCGAGCCGACCGTCGTCAGTGCTGTCGGCTCGTCGGGGCGGGCTGCGGCGTAACCGATCGCACCGCCCGCCGCGCCCAGCACCAGTCCGGTCGCACCGGCCACACCCACGCTGCCGAGCAGCCGCCGCCGGGAGATCTCGCCGGTGGAGCTCTCCCCGTTGCTTCCGGTCTTCTTGATGTCTGTGCTCACGTTGCTGTCTGTGCTCACGATTCCGCTCAGCCGATCTTCACGTTCTTGCCGATGGTGGTCTGATCGATGTCCGACGTACGGACGGTCACCGCGACCTTCCAGTCGCCCGCCATCGGGATCTGGACGCCGCTCGCTGTCCAGTGCCCTTCGGTGAGCCGGTCGGGGAGGATGGGCAGCGGCCCGATGCCCTTGGACTTCAGGGTGAAGGCGAGCTTCACCTCGGGGACGTCCATGGGCTGTCCGTCTGGTCCGTCGATCCAGAGGTGAAGCCCGTTGGCGCCGGTTCGGCCGGGGTCGATGTCCATCCGGACCGTGCCCTTGCCGTTCCGGCCTCCGGTGTCGAACGGCAGGCTCAGCGTGACGGGTCCTTCGGCCGCGGGCGCGGATGCGCCGGTCGAGGCCCGGGCCGCTTCCTCCTCGGTACGTCCCGGCTCGGTCGAGGTCAGTACGGTCGTCACTGCCAACAGCGCCACCGCGACGCCCACTTCCGCCAGCACGGAGCGGCGGAGTCCGGACCGCTCGGAGTCGGCATCGCGGATCCGCTTCTTCGTGGCGGTTGCCACTGCGGCTTTCTGCCGGGCGAGCTGGGCGGCTCGTGACGGGTCCTCGGACTCGTCCGCAGGTTCGCTCTCCACCTCGGCGGAGGCATCCGCGTCCATCTGGGGGTCCACCGCGGTCCCGGCCTCGGTCGGGGCCGCCGTCAGCCGAGCCGTCCATCGCCGCGAGATCCACGCGACCCCGACCAGTACGGCGACGAGTCCCACCTTCGCGAGCAGCAACTGCCCGTACCCCGTGCCCGTGAGCGCGGACCAGGAGCCCACCTGGCGCCAGGACTGGTAGAGCCCGGTCGCGGTGAGCACGAGCACGCTGCCGAACGCGATACGGGAGAAGCGCCGTACCGCCGTGGCTCCGATGTCCGGCGTCCGGTACAGCGCGACCAGGAGTGCTGCGAGTCCGCCCAGCCAGGCGGCGCCGGCGAGCAGATGCAGCACGTCGACCGGCATGGCGATGCCGGGCTGGATCCCGGTCGAGGCGTGCTCGGTGAGCGCCCACGTCCCGGCGATCCCGGCGGCGATGACCGCGCCGCCGATGGCCAGTCCGAACGTGAGGTCCTTCTTCTCCCGCTCGTCCTCGCGTTTCGCGTACGCCCCGAACAGGACGGCGATGAAGAGTGCGGCGGCCCCGAGCAGCAGCAGCCGTGAGACCAACGCGGCCCCGGGCTTGGTGTCGAGCACGGCCTTCAGGCCGTCCAGGTCGAAGGCGTCCGCGAGCTTCCCGGAGCCGGTGTACGGGCTCCGCAGCAACAGCATGGCCAGGGTGGCTGTGGTGAGGGTCAGCCAGCCGCGCACGACCAGACGCTGCAGCGGGCGCGCGCCCGCCCCGCGCTGCCAGCAGGCCAGGACGAAGGCCGCGCCACCGGCCAGCACGATGAACCCGGCGTACGCGGCGTACCGCGCGATGCCGTAGAGCGCGCCGACCAGGCCACCGCCGGCCTGGTCCGACGGGAGGGCGACGGTGGTCTGGGAGGGGGCCCCGATGGAGAAGGTGAAGGCACCGGAGACCGGGTGGCTGTCCGCGGAGACTGCCTGCCAGGCCACGGTGTACGTACCGTTGGGCAGCCCGGAGTGGAGCGTGACGCCGTACTTCACGGTGGAGCCGCTCTGCAGATCACGCGGAGCCGCACCGGTGTCGGCGCGCTTGCCGCCGGGGTCCAGGACCCGGATGGAACCGTCGCCCATGGCGACCTGTTCGGAGAAGGTGAGCGTGACCTCCTTGGGTGCGGTGGCGACCACCGCCCCGTCCTGCGGATCGCTCCCGGTGAGCGCGGCATGTGCGGACGCGGGTGCCGCGCCGCCCAGCAGCAGGCCCGCCACCATGGTGACGAGCGCGGCGAGGAGTGCGGCCGCGGCGAGTGGCCGACGCATCGGGGGCACGGACGGGGACGGCCCGAAGTGCGGGGCGGTGGCTGTCATGGTGTGTCAGTCCCTCACTGCTTCTTCGGGTTGTGGGTGGTCTCCTTCACGGGAAGGTCGACCGTTATCGGGTCGGCCTTCTCGAAGTGCAGTTCCACGGTCACCGTCTCGCCCTGCTTGGGGCGCTCCTTGAGCGCGGTGAACATGATGTGACTCCCGCCGCGCTCCAGATCCAGCTCGCCGTCGGCGGGCACCTCGAAGGACGTCACCATGCGCATCGTCTGGTTCTTCGTCTCGTGGATCGTGACGTGGTCCGAGAGCGGGCTGGTGACCGACGTGAGCCGGTCGGAGCTGCCGCCGGTGTTCCGCACGACGAGGAAGCCCGCCGCCATGTCGCTGACGGGCTGCGGCATGAACGCGCCGGTCACCTTCAGCTCGGGCTTGCTGTCCGAGGCCGAGCATCCCGCAAGCGCCAGCCCGGTGGTGAGGGCGAGGGCGCCGGCGAGGGTGGTGCGGCGGTTCACGGAGTCTCCCCCTTGATGATCTTGGGGAGGTCCTGGGTGTAGTCGTCGGGCGAGGTGTCCTCGCTGTACAGCACGTACCCCTTGTCGGTCTTCGGGGAGAACGCGATGACCTGCGACCCGTGCATCGAGACGACCGTGCCGTCCTTCTCCTTTTTCGGCGGGTCGATGCCGATGCCGATCTGGCGTGCGCCCGCCTGGATGGTCGGGAAGTCGCCGGTGAGGCCGATGAAGGAGGCGTCCTGGGCCTTGAGCCAGCTGCCCAGCGAGGGCGGGGTGTCCCGCTCGGGGTCCGTGGTGACGAAGACGACCCGGAGCTTGTCCTGGTCGGCCTTGGGCAGGGACTTCTTGGCGATGGCGATGTTGCTCATGATCAGCGGGCAGACATCGGGACAGTTGGTGTAGCCGAAGTAGATGAGCGTCGGCCTGCCCTTGGTCTGCTCACGCAGGTCGTACTTCTTGCCGTGGGTGTCGGTCAGGACCAGATTCGGCTTGGTGAACGGCTGGTCGAGCACGGTCGCGGCCTTGGTCTTCGCCTCGGCGGAGACATCGGCGATGGGCTTCTTGGCACTGTCGTCGCCGCTGCCGCAGGCCGACAGGGTGAGTGCGGCCGCGGCGACGAACGCCGCGACCAGCACAGTCTTCTTACGCATGGATCGCTGATTCCTGATGGGTCGGTGAAAACGGGGGGGGGGGGGGGCTCGGGGCCCTCTTCCGGATCAGGCCGGGCTCCTGGGCCCGGGACCGCGTGTCTGCGGCCCGATCCGGAAGAGCGGCCTGATCCGAAAGTGAGGGCCGGGGGTCTCAGACGTTGCGGCGGCGGCCTGCGAGGAAGCCGAAGGCCACCCCCGCGATGCCGATGGCGATGCCTACCACTCCGAGGACACGAGCGGTGGTGTCACTGGAGGACGAGGCGGTAGCAGCTTCCGTGTGCTCGTCCTTCGCCTCGTCGGCGGTCGCCGCACCGCTCTTGTCGTCGGCGGTGCTGCCGTGCTCGTCGGTGGTCGCGGCGGTCAGCTTGAGGACCGGCGCCGGGCTCTCGGGCTCCTCGGCGCCGTCCTTCTGCTCCTCGATCCAGCGGACGACTTCCTTGTTGTCGTACGTCTGGATGGCCTTGAAGACCAGTTGGTCGGCGTCCTCGGGGAGCTGGCCGACGGAGAGCGGGAACTGCTGGAACTCGCCCGGGCGGATACCGAGGTCGTTCTTGCTGCCCTCGGCGGTCCAGGTGACCTTGGAGACGGCCTCGTTGATCTTCTGGCCGTGCATGTCCAGCGGCTTCGCCAGCTTGCTCTTGGTGACGTCGATCTTCCAGCCGGGCACCGGCTGCGGCATTACGGAGGCCAGCGGGTGGTCGGTCGGGAAGTTGACCTCGAGCTTGGTCGTCGAGGCGTCGTCGCGCTCGTTGGGGACCTTGAAGTTGATCGTGGCGTAGCCGCCCTTGGCTGCCTCTCCCTGCGGTTGCACGCTGACGTGCGCGGAGGCCGTACCGGCGAGGATCAGCACGGTGGAGGCGGCGACGCCGCCGACCAGGGCGATGCGGGAAACGTTCATGGCAGGAATCACTCCACAGAAGCACGAAGGAAGGGTGGTCCGCCGCACAGGTGCGCGACGGCATCGCGACACCTCTTCCTCACGTGCGGCGTGCGTGCACCGTGCTGGGCGGGCGCCACCGGGCATGGACCGGGTGATGACCGCGAACGGTTCGTGCGTGCTACAAGCGGAGGGCGTCGCGTCAGGCTGCGAGGGTGAATACGGACGGAGGCCCGCGCCTGATCACCTGGTGCTGCAGTGGATCGCCGGTGACCGGAGCCGGTGCGTCGGCTGCGGTACGGGAGGTGCGCGGCCCGGTCGCCGCCTCAACCGGGAGACCGGCCCGCAGCGCTCGTACGAGAACGAGCGTGGCCCGCAGCGCGCGCAACCGGGCCTCGGCCGCGAGCTGCTGGGCCCCGTACGCGGACAGCCTGGCCAGCTTGAACAAGGCGATCTCGCCGCGCCGCAGCAGCCAGCCCGTGGCCAGCGCGGCCAGCAGATGGCCGAGCAGCATGGGCAGGCTGGGCAGCAGACCCGTGAGCAGCCCGGCGAGGGTGGTCGGGTCGGTTCCGGCGGCGGCCATGGACTGATGGTCCATGCCTGTCACCGTCGCCGGATCGATGCCCGCGTCGCTGACGATGCGGTGGGCTTCGGCGGCGTTCAGCTGCGCCGGTCCGGCGCCGCACACCAGGCTTGCGGCGAACCGGATCAGGGAGCCGTCGTCCGCCGCTGCCTGCGTCGGCGTACCGGACGCGCTGTGCGTGCCCAGCCCGAACAGGGTGTGCAGGACGAGCTGTCCACCGGCCAGGGCGGCGGCGATGGACGGCAGGGAACGCTCGCGTCCGGCGAGCGCCACCACCACCGCGAAGACTCCGAGGAAGCCTGCGAGCAGCGTCCACCAGGGGACGCTGGCGCAGGAGGCCAGTGCATGCCCTGCCGCGGACAGCGCGACACAGACCGCGGTGAACACCGCGGCCCTCAGGAGCCGCAGACCGGCTCCGGCGCGTGCGACAGGCGTAGACATGGCCGGGCCATCATCGCACTGCGCCCCGGGAATCGGTACGGCAGGTCCGGAAGGTCGCCTTCCGCCCGATTGGGTGCGCGGCGTTCCTGCTGTCGGGCCTGGCATACACGGGTGCTCCAAGTGCGGGTATCCGCCGAATGAGCGGTTTCACATCAGGTCTGTGCTTACGAACCGCCCGGTGCGGCAATACGTATCGGTATGTCGAGCCGCAGCCAGGAGGCTGGAGCATGAGCATGTGGTGGTCACTCCATTTGCGGCGCGAAGCTGCGAGCGTTCCGCTCGCCCGTCGTTTCCTGCTCGGCACCATGGAGACCGCCGGCGTGGATCCGGACATCTCCTTCGATCTGTCGGTCGCGCTCAGCGAAGCCTGTGCGAATGCCGTCGAGCACGGCGGGGACCGGAGAGACGCCGGCGACGTCGACGCCCCCGGGGCCCCATGGGACACATGGGACGCCTGGGACGAGCAGTCCGGTTCGGCCTCCGGGCAGTACCGGGTCACCGCGTATCTGGACGGCGAGAAATGCCGTATCGAAGTCGCCGACTCGGGGCCCGGTTTCCCCGCGCGGTGCGCGCTTCGCACTGCTGATCAGCCGCAGTCGGATCAACATCAACAGCAGTTCCTGCCGCCCGTCGGAGCCGAGGACGGCCGGGGGCTCTGTCTGATCGAGCAGCTCGCCGACCACGTCCACTTCGGCAACCGCCCGGGCCGTGGCGCGGTGGTGAGCTTCGACAAGGTTCTGAAATGGCGGGAGGGCGCCCTGCTCATGGTGTCCTGAGCAGGGCGCCCTCCGGCGCACGGGCGCGGATTCCCGGTGGTCAGCCCTTGAGCTGGGCCATCCAGGCCTCGATCTCGTCGGCCTGGCGCGGCAGCTTGTCGGAGAGGTTCCGGTTGCCGTCCTCGGTGACGAGGATGTCGTCCTCGATCCGGACGCCGATGCCGCGGTACTCCTCCGGCACGGTCAGGTCGTCGGCCTGGAAGTACAGGCCCGGCTCGACGGTGAGGCACATGCCGGCCTCCAGCGTCCCGTTGACGTACGTGTCCGTGCGCGCGGTGGCGCAGTCGTGGACATCCATGCCGAGCATGTGGCCCGTGCCGTGCAGGGTCCAGCGGCGCTGGAGACCCAGCTCCAGGACCTTCTCCACGGAGAGGTCGCCCAGCAGGCCCCAGGCAACGAGCTTCTCGGCGAGCACGCGCTGCGCGGCGTCGTGGAAGTCGCGGAAGGCCGCGCCCGGCTTGACGGCGGCGATGCCCGCCTCCTGGGCCTCGTACACCGCGTCGTAGATCTTCCGCTGCAGCGGCGTGAACGTGCCGTTGATGGGAAGGGTCCGGGTCACGTCGGCGGTGTAGAGGTCGTTGGTCTCGACGCCGGCGTCGAGGAGCAGCAGTTCGCCGGAGCGAACGGGGCCGTCGTTGCGCACCCAGTGCAGGGTGGTGGCGTGCGGGCCGGCCGCGCAGATCGAGCCGTAGCCGATGTCGTTGCCCTCGACGCGGGCGCGCAGGAAGAACGTTCCCTCGATGTAGCGCTCGCTGGTGGCCTCGGCCTTGTCGAGGACCTTCACGACGTCCTCGAAGCCGCGCGCCGTGGCGTCGCAGGCCTTCTGCAGCTCTGCCGTCTCGAAGGCGTCCTTGATCAGTCGCGCCTCGGAGAGGTAGATCTTCAGTTCCTCGTCGCGCTCCGCGGTGACCTTGTCGGTGAGCGCGGCCTCGATGCCCGCGTCGTGGCCGCGGAGGTTGCGGACCGGGCCGGTGGCCTCGGCCAGCGCGGCCGGGAGCTCGCGTACATCCTTCGCCGGGAGGCCCAACAGCTGCTCGGCCTCGGTGAGGGAGTGGCGGCGGCCGACCCACAGCTCACCCTGGCCGTCGAGCCAGAACTCGCCGTTCTCCCGGTTGGAGCGCGGCAGCAGGTAGATCGTCGCCTCGTGGCCGTCGTCCTTCGGCTCCAGGACGAACACACCGTCCTGGGTCTGGTCGCCGGTGAGGTACGCGTACTCGGTGGAGGCGCGGAAGGCGTACTCGGTGTCGTTGGCGCGGGTCTTCAGCTTGCCTGCGGGAATGACCAGACGCTCGCCGGGGAAGCGGGCGGACAGTGCGGCGCGGCGGTCGGCGGTGTGACCGGCCTGCGCGATCGGCTCGAGGCCGTGCAGCTCGGTGTCGGCCCAACCCGACTTCATGCCGGCGGCGAGCTCATCGGAGACGCCCGGGTACAGGCCGTTCTTCCGCTGCTTGACCGTCTCGTCTTCTTCGGTCTCCGGGTTCTCCGGGTTCTCCGGGATGAGCTCCTCAGACACGACTTGACTCTCCTTGATACGACACTGGATCTCGTCCATCGTACGGGCGCACGGAAGGGAGCCCAGGGCCGTAGGACCTCTTACACACGGAAGCCGGAAGACACCACTCAGCCGAAATGATCGGTTCAGTCGAAGCGTGCGGCGAGGATCACGACGTCCTCCGTGCCGTCGGCCTGGTCGAGCCCGTCCGGAAGGACGGTCCGCAGGACATGGTCGGCGACGAACCCGGCGTCGTGGCGCAGCGCCCTCGGCACGCTCGCGGCTGCCGAGTGGAGCCGTGCGAACGCCCGGTCCATCGAGTCGCCGGTACGGCGCAACAGCCCGTCGGTGTAGAGCAGCACGGTCTCGCCGGGCGCCGGGGCGATTTCCACGCTCGGCGCTTCCCAGCAGGCAAGCATGCCCAGCGGTGCGGACAACGAGGTCTCGACGAACTCTGTGCGCCGGTCGCCGATCACCAGCGGCGGGGTGTGCCCTGCGCCGGCCAGCAGGATCCTGTGGCGGGCGGGTTCGCAGTAGGCGAAGAGCGCGGTCGCGGACCGGGCGGGTTCGGTCAGCCGCAGCAGCAGTTCCAGATCGGACAGGACGGCGACCGGATCCTCGCCCTCCATCACCGCGTACGCCCGCAGGCCCGCCCGCAGCCGTCCCATGGCGGCCAGGGCGCTCGGCCCGGAACCGCCCACCGAACCGACGGCGAGACCGAGTGCGCCCTCCGGCAGCGCCAGCGCGTCGTACCAGTCACCGCCGCCGCGCGGTGCCGTGCGATGGCGGGCGGCCAGCTGTACGCCGGTGACCCGGGGCAGTCGGCTGGGCAGCAGCTCCTCCGTGATGGTGGCGACGTCGGCCCTGGCCCGTTCCAGCTCCAGCAACCGGGCCAGATGCTCACTCGCGTACCCGGCGTACAGGCCGACGAGATGACGTTGGCGCTCCAGCGGCTCGGCGGGCTCGTCGTACAGCCAGACGGCTGCGCCGAGTCGTCCGGTCGCGTCGGTGGTGATCGGCAAGGCGTAGCTGGCGGCGTATCCGAGCCGGGCGGCGACCTCGCGGTGGCGGGGGTCCACGCTTGCGTCGCCGAGAAGGTCAGGGCTGGTCAGCGGGGTTTCGGTGGCCGGAAGACCATCCAGGATCCGTCCGTACGAGGTGGCGCTGCGCGGCACCGTCTCGATGTGCCCGAGCTCGGCATGGGCGAGCCCGAGACCGATGGTGGAGACCGGGCCGCGACGGTCGGAGGGTTCGAACACGATCAGTCCGCGGCGGGCGCCGACGAGAGCCGCGCCGGCATCCAGCAGTTCGTGCAGTGCGTCGTCGAGGGTGCTGGTTCTGGCCAGTCGCTCGGTGAGTTCATGGAGCGTCGTGAGGTCGGACACCCAGCTGGCCAGACGGTCCTGGATGAAGGCTCCCGGTGCGGCGGCCACATCGGCCAGGGGCCCGGCAGTGTGCGCTGAAACAGGAACCATGGGATCGATTCCAGCCACTTTCGGCAGGTGAGGGGCGCTCATGGCAACCGGCTTTCCGACCAGTGCGTTTCGTCGAATAGCATCGCAAACCCCCATGTCATTCTGCGCCGCTATCAGTGCATCCACATGTACACGCACAAGTGAGCCGATGTCCAGCATTGTCCCTACGGCATTTGTGGTGTCCATGGGACCACCAAGTTGGCCAAAAAATGCACCCTATGGCGGCTAATTGCGGTCGACTGGGTCTGGCTCGACAGGGGGTGCCTGCGGGGTGAAGTCCCGGCGGGAGCGTCATTCCGGGCCTGCGGGGTACGTAATCGGTGAGGAACCACGGGCAGTTCCGGTCGCCCCCGGAACCTGGCAGAGAGCCCGGGCGTCCTCACTACGACGACCGCGCCCCACCCCCGAGTGGCGGGGTTGTGCACCATCGGACGGCAGGCGCGACGCGCGCTGCCCCTCGCCATGCTTTTGGCTGGACCTGGCTCAGCTCGACTCGGCTCACGCTCGGTACCGACGGGTGACCCCGTACCGCAGACATAGAGAGCATGTACGCACGGTGAAGTACTGCACACGTGATGTGACGCACGCGTGATGTGATGTGGCCCTCGGCGTTCAACGGAAAGGAACGAGCGCTCATGCGCGAGATCCTCGGAAGGCGACGCAGGCTCCGGCTCCGGCGCAAGGCAAGGCCCGCTCAGCTCGACGCGGCCCTGACCTGCGCCACTGCATGGCAGTGGCCCGTGCTCCCCGGAGTGGGACTGGACGCAGCCGGTGGCCGCGGTGACCGTGGCCGCGGCTGTGCCTGCCCCGATCCCGAGTGCGCCGTACCCGGCGCACACCCCTTCGACCCCGGTCTCCTCACGGCGACCACCGACGAGCGCATGGTGCGCTGGTGGTGGAACAACCGGCCGACCGCGCCGATCGTGCTGGCCACCGGTGGACGTGCCCCGTGCGCTCTGAGCCTGCCGGCCGTGGCCGGTGCCCGGGCGCTGGCCGAGCTCGACCGCATGGGCATGCGGCTGGGCCCGGTGGTGGCGACACCGACGCGGTGGTCGCTGCTGGTCGCCCCGTACACCCTCGAACGGCTGGGTGAGCTGTTGCATGCCAAGGACTGGGTCCCCAGTTCGCTGCGCTTCCACGGCGAGGGCGGCTATCTCGTCCTTCCCCCGTCGGGGGTGGGCGCGGGACAGGTGCGCTGGGAGCGGGCTCCGCTGCCCGGCTCGGCGACGCCCTGGCTGCCGGACGTCGAAGCCGCCCTGGACGCACTGGTCGAAGCGAGCACCAGCGCTCCCGACGGCGGCAGCCGGCTCGCTTACTGACGGGCGCGGCTGTCGGGGCCGGCGTACGAGCGGTTCGGTGGACGGCCAGGGGCGGATCGGCTCACTCCTTCGGGTGTGAGCCGGTCCGGGTTCTGCGGTGCGCGGGTGTGCTCCACCCGGGTACCCCCATGACGCCGATATCTTCGGCGCAGCGTCAGGAATTCCCGTCGGCCGACAGGTGGGACCACCATGAATCTCCGCATGATCGTTATGGCGGGTGTGGTGGTGCCCGCCGTCGTGCTCCCGCTCGTCGCTTCCGCGGAACCCACGGAAAGCCCCGATTCCGTACCCGGCCATGCAAAGTCTGATGTCGACGGGCTTTCTGATGCACCTTCCGAAAAAGGTTCGGAGGGTGTTATGGGCACTGCCGCAAAGGGATCTTCGGACGGGAGTTTCGGTGTCGGACTTCTGTCCGATATTGACCGCTCCCGTGAGGTCGGTGAGGCCAGGGTGGTCCCCGGATTCGGCGTCGCCACCGGCCCCGGCACTGCCGGTTCCGCTCCGCGGATCGTTGCCCGCTGCGGACCCGAGCTGATTTCCCCCGAGGGCGTCGAGGCGCAGACCTGCGTCATGACCGAAGGCCGGGACGCCTGGGCGCGCAGCTCGTACCGCAATTCGACGGGTGGCGAACTCCGGTCCGTACTCATCCTGATGGGGCCCGGCGGCCGGACCGTCGAAGTGCGCTGCACAGTGGACGCACAGGATGAGCCGGGGGTCTGCGAAACGCCTCGCCGCTCGTCGCACGGAGGTCCCGACGCGTACACGGCAGTGGCTGAGTACGCGGGTGAGGGGGCGGCCGAGGAGGCTCCGCTCCTGCTGAGGGCCGGTTCCAATCCGGCGTCCCCTGCGGCGGGTTGACGCCGGTCCGCAGCTGCTGTGCGCCGGGCGCCGTCCGCTCCGTGGACCGCGCCGCGCGCCGAGTCCGGGCATGAGAATGCCCGATCGCTGGCGACGGGGGATGCACCAGCGACCGGGCTTCTAGAACCGTAACAAGAGATCTGCCGTTCGCAAATTCGATCTCGCTTATTCGGACAGCGATTTACCTGCGGGTACGAAAGGTGTGACGTGAGTCACCGGGCGGCCCGCGGCGGTCGTCACATCCGCACGGTCAGCTGAGCGTCACCTGGCGGTTGGTGAGCCCGCCACGGGCCCGGCGCTCCTCGGCGGTGAGCGGGGCGTCCGAGGCGAGCGCCGTCGTCAGCCGCTCCGCGAGCTCGGCTGCGGGCTTCTCGCACTCCTCCGCCCCCATCGCGCTCGGCAGGTCCCAGACCGGAACCATCAGCCCGTGCGCGCGGAAGGAGCCGACCAGCCGGGTCCCTTCGCCGAGCGAGGAGGTGCCGGCGGCGTGCAGCCGGGCAAGCGCGTCGAGCAGCTGCTCCTCGGGGTGCGGCATGACCCAGCGCAGGTGGTTCTTTTCCGGGGTCTTGCACCAGTACGCGGCGTCCACCCCGGAGAGCAGAACGGTCGGGATCGCCGCTTCGTTCGCGCGTTCCAGGGACGCGGACACCTCGGGCGTGGCGTTCTCCGCGTCCGGGACCCAGAACTCGAAGCCGGAGTGGACGACCGGCTCGAACGCCGCTTCCGGGTCGAGCAGGTCCTGCAGGCGCGGACCGTCGGCCGGCACGCGGCGGGCGGCGACGGGCGAGCCGGGCTCGGCGGCCAGTGCACGCTGCAGGGTGTCCGCGAGGTCTCGGCTGAGGTCACCGGAGGAGGTGTCGTTCTGCAGGGCGACAAGAACGGAACCATCGTCGCGGCGCAGCGCCGGCCAGGCCATCGGCAGCACGGTCGCGAGCGTCACGGACGGCACACCCTCGGGCAGCCCGTCCTTGAGTGTCAGTTCGACCGTGGCGGCGGGCACCAGCTCGCGCAGGGCGACCCAGTCGCACTCACCCGCCAGGCCCTCGAAGGGGCGGTGGACCAGCTCGGTCACGGCCTGGGCGGCGGCGCGGCCGTGACACGCCTTGTAGCGGCGGCCCGAACCGCACGGGCAGGGCTCACGAGCCCCGACCACCGGGATCTCGCCGTCCTTGAGTTGCTGCTTCCCGGCCTTGGTCTGAGGGCGCTTCTTGGCCATGGTGGGCTTTCTCCCGATTGCGAAAGTGCGGTCTGGGCCGCGAGCCTAGCCGCCCGTGTCGGGTACGGGGCACAGACGCCCGGGTGCCTGCGTGTACATACGCCGGAAGGTCGGCCGGGACACCGGTCGGCACGCGTGCCGGTACGCGGTCCGCCTGCCGGTACGCGGTCCGCCTGCCGGTACGCGGTCCGCCCGCCGGTCCGTACGGGGGTCCGTCCGCCGGGTGGCGCCTCTGCCTTGCGTCCGGGCGGCGCGCAACGGATGTGTCGGCGTCAGCCCGCGTCGTCGAAGGCGTCGGCGAAGTCCAGCCCGTCGAGCCCCGGCACGTGTCCGTTCCCGGCTCCATGGCCCTCGCTGACCACCACCCAGACGGTGACCTCGCCGGACGAGCTGTCGCGTACGCCCCACTCCTCGGCGAGCGCGCTGATGATGTTGAGCCCGCGTCCGCCGCGCGCCGTCACTGAAGGAGTGGCCGGAATCGGTCTGGTGGGACCGCCTCCGTCCGTCACCTCGACGGTCAGTCCGCCTGTTCTGTCGACGCGCCATGCGGCGCGGACGTCACCGTCACCCACATCCGTGTGCCGCCCCAGCGGCCTGCCGTGTCGACAGGCATTGCTGAGAAGTTCGGAAAGGATCAATACGGCATCGTCGACGACCGAATCCGACACCCCGTAGCTGCGCAATTGCTCGCGCATCCGGTGCCGCGCCTGGCCCACGCCCGCAGGGCCATGGGGTACGGCCATGCTCGACGACGTGGGCACTTCCTGTGCCACCACCAACGCCACCCCCGAGACCTCCTTTGCCCCACGCCACGGAGTGAATGCCCTCCTGGGCTGGGCCGGAAACCGGCCAATGGTCTGCCAGTGACGCACTCGCAACGATCGAATACGGACCGAATGCGCCGGTGTACTCCCTGTAACTGATGTTAAAGATGACCCAGTTGCGACAGGACTTGTTTTGGGCGATTCGTGATGATTGCCTCGACGCCCAGGCGGGTGCAGAGCTCGACGTCCTCCGGTTCATTGACCGTCCAGACGTGCACGCGGTGGCCCGCGCGGTGCAGTCGCTCGATGTAGCCGGGGTTACTGCGTACGATCCGCAGGCCCGGACCGGCGATCCGGGCACCGGCGGGCAGCCGCCCGTCGCGCAGCCGCGGCGAGACGAACTGCATCAGATAGACGGTGGGCAGGGTGGGTGAGGCGGCCTGGATGCGGTGCAGGGAGCGTGCCGAGAAACTCATGATCCGTACCGGCGAGGGGCAGTCCGCCGGTGGCGTGTCGAACTCGTACCGCTTCAGGAGGTGCAGCAGCCGTTCTTCCACCTGGCCGGCCCAGCGCGTGGGGTGCTTGGTCTCGATTGCCAGTTGCAGGGGGCGCCCGGCGGCTCGCGTCTTGACGACCAGCTCGAGCAGCCGCTCCAGAGTGAGTACGGAGGTGAGCTCGCCCGGCACCGGGTCCCAGTCCGGAGACTCCTCGCGGTCCTTCCAGGAGCCGAAGTCGAGTGCGGCGAGTGCGGAGAGCTCCAGGGCGGAGACGGCACCCCGCCCGTTGGACGTGCGGTTCACCCGGCGGTCGTGGACGCAGACGAGGTGGCCGTCGGCGGTGAGGCGTACATCGCACTCCAGGGCGTCGGCGCCGTCCTCGATCGCCTTCCGGTATGCGGCCAGGGTGTGCTCGGGCGCGTCGTCGGACGCTCCGCGGTGTGCGATGACCTGGATGGGGTGGTGCGGGGTGTGCTGCCGTGCGTGGGTCACCACGTCATCGTGTCACCGTGGGGCGACGGGCGCGTGCACCTCGCAACGAGGGACCGTTTTGCCGGATATAAAGATTGGTGTGCGGACGCACAGGTCCTGCTTACAGTGGCCTGACAGGTCATGGGAAAAGCTGGCTCCAGGCACGTGTACAGCGGATCTCTTGCCGAAACTGATGAGGAACCGAGGAGTAAAGAGCTGTGAGCACAGAGAACGAGGGCAACGAGGGCACCGCGGCTCAGGCCGTTCCGTCCGTTCCGTCCGCACCTCCCGTGCCGGCCGCTGCTCCTGAGGGCACGCCTGCGTCCCCGCCGGCGCCCGCGAGCCCGGAATCGTCGGAGGCGACGGCAACGGAGCAATTCCAGCAGCCGGAGCAGCCGTCTCAGCAGCCGCAGCGCTCGAATGACTGGCCGCCGCCGCAGTCCCCGCCCGCGGGTGCCTGGCCGCCGCCCCCGCCCGCTGTTCCCGCGTACGCCCACGGTGCGGGTGGTGACGGTGGTCCCGTTTGGGGCGCCCCCGGCCGGCCGCAGACGCCCGAAGCCCCGCGAAAGCGGCGAGGTGGCGGCCTGGTGGCGGCGGTGGCAGTGGCGGCGCTCGTGGCGGGCGGCATCGGCGGCGCCCTCGGCTACTGGGCGGCCGACCGGAACGACAACAACTCCTCCGGTTCGACCACGGTCACGGCGTCCAACCCTCAGGTCCTCAAGCGCGATCCCGGTACGGTCGCGGGCGTCGCGGCCACGGCGCTGCCGAGTGTGGTCACCATCAACGCGCAGAGCGGCGACGGCGAGGGCGGCACGGGCACCGGTTTCGTGTACGACAAGGAAGGCCACATCCTCACGAACAACCACGTGGTGGCCTCCGCGGCGAACAGCGGCCAGCTCACGGCGACGTTCTCCAACGGTAAGAAGTACGACGCCGAGGTGGTTGGCCGCGCGCAGGGTTACGACGTCGCGGTGCTGAAGCTGAAGAACGCACCGTCGGGTCTTACGCCGCTCGCCCTCGGAAACTCGGACCAGGTTGCGGTCGGTGATTCGACGATCGCGATCGGTGCGCCATTCGGTCTGTCCAACACGGTCACGACGGGCATCATCAGCGCCAAGAACCGCCCGGTGGCCTCCGGCGACGGTTCCGGCGGCAGCAACTCGTACATGAGCGCACTGCAGACCGACGCCTCGATCAACCCGGGCAACTCCGGCGGTCCGCTGCTCGATGCGCGCGGTGCGGTCATCGGCATCAACTCGGCGATCCAGTCCACCGGCAGCAGCGCCCAGTCGCAGGCGGGATCCATCGGCCTCGGCTTCGCGATCCCGGTCAACCAGGCGAGGAATGTCGCCCAGCAGCTGATCAAGACCGGTCAGCCGGTCTACCCGGTGATCGGTGCCACGGTCACGATGGACGAGAAGACCGGCGGAGCGGTCATCTCGGACCAGGGCTCGGGCGGCACCCCGGCCGTCTCGCCGGACGGTCCGGCGGCCAGGGCCGGTCTCAAGGCGGGCGATGTCATCACGAAATTCAACGACTCGGTGATCGACAGCGGCCCGACCCTGATCGGCGAGATCTGGACCCACAAGCCGGGCGACAAGGTGACGCTGACGTACAAGCGCGACGGCAAGGTGTCGACCGCCGAAGTCACCCTGGGACAGCGCAAGGGCGACAACTGACCGGACCGGCTGTCCGCAGTCAGGAAAGATGCAGGTGAGGGGGGTGCCGAGCGATTCGGTGGCCCCCTCGTGCGTCCCACGGTGCAGCCGAGGCGGTTGCGGCCACTCGTCCGCAGGGCGCGGTAGTCGTTCAGTTCGTGTCGATGCTGCGGATGGGTGCCGATTCGTCGTGTGTATCGCGGCCCGGTTTGGGGATGCCGGCCTCGATGGCCGCGGGGGCTACCGACCCGGTGAATCAGGGGCTTGATGGGTCCAGGACGCCACCCCGTCTCCTCCAGGACTTCGCGGGCCGCCGCCTCCTCCGGGGACTCGCCCTCCTCGACCAGGTCCGATGCAGAGTCGGACGCGGGTTCGGTTCTTTTCGCGTCAGTGTGACGAGATGGTCTTGCGACACCGTTCAGTCGGGCAGCTTCATGCGCCTGCGGTGCAAGGTCCTGTGCCGTCCCTTTGCCCCGTCAATGAAGACGAAACGCCAGATGAATCGAGGGGTGACGGCGAGGATGACAGCGACGACCGCAACCCCCAGGCCGGCTCCAGCACCGAGGACGCACACGCGGCTCAGCCAGATGTGATGGTGGCCGTCGGCCCAAGCGCCAAGCAAGGCTGCCCCGAAGAGGAGCGCAGCGCCAGGGACGGCAGCGAGGGCGAAGAGCAGGCGGACACGCATGGTGATTCACCTCCGCCGCTCTTCGCGCACCAGGCCGCCACGGCGTCCCCGCCACCGCCAGATCCCCCCGGCCAGTACCGAGGCGAACACCAGCGGCCCGGCGACACAGCGAATAAGGACCGCCGGCCAGCCCAGCTCCTTGATTCCCATCCAGCTCACCACCTCGGCGATGAGGGACACACCCAGCACCACATAGCCGACGCCGCAGGTGCGGATGGCCCACGTGGGACCTTGCATGATTTTCGGAGACTGCTGGGGTCGTCGTGCACCTGTCCAACCCAGCCACACGCACCCCACCCCCAGGACCGACATGAACACGATCGCGGCCCTGTCCAGCAGCTGGAACATGGTCCCGAGCATCCACCCCACCACCTCACGCTCATCCGCTCAGCGCCGGTTGGCAGCCCATCCGGCGCTGAGCACCCGCCATGATGACTGTCCGACCGGGCTCGCGCGCCTGCCCAGCATGGCAAAGAGGTCACGTCTCGGCCTTCCGGCGCCCGGCAATGAGCCTCACCCGCCCCTCACCTCTGGCCGGACCAAGCCGAAGACCTTGAGCGTATGGGCAGGTCTGCGCCCGGCGCGGTGAGGTTCCTTCGTTCTCAATGGACCCCGTGTGGACCACGACCCCCGCGCGCCGCGTGAGGCCGGTACGCTGTACCCGCTCCGACCCCGGTGGGCTGGGGCGAAGGTGGGTTGCCCGAGCGGCCTAAGGGAACGGTCTTGAAAACCGTCGTGGCAGCGATGTCACCGTGGGTTCAAATCCCACACCCACCGCACCACCTGTGAAGGGGCGTCCGAGAGGGCGCCCCTTCTGCGTGCCTGCCCGGCATGTCCGGTCAAGACGACCGGTCGGGGCTGCCCTCCGGGCCGGCGGGGCGGCCGGAGGTGAGGCGGGCGGCCGAGGCGATGGTGGCGCGGGCTTCGTGTTCGGTGAGGCCGGTGCGGACGGCGGCCCTGGTGAGGGCATCCGCGAGGGCGTCGCCGAAGCCGTGTTCGTACGCACGGCAAGCTGCCCAGAAGAGGCGGGTGTTGCGCTGTCCTTCGTGTGCCGCGAGGACGAACTGGACCAGGCCCTGGCCGTGGTGGGGGCGGGGCGAGGGGTGGTGAGGGCGCGCGGGGGGTGTGAGCAGCCGCAGGAGTGCGCGGGGGCAGGGGGCCGGGGAGAGATCGGCGGCGCCAGGGGCGAGTCGGTAGGTGCCGCCGGTGGTGACCGAGCCGGGGCCGACCAGGTAGCCGCCGGCACCGCGGACGTCGATGCCGGGGGCGAGGCGGCCGGCGGAGTTCGGTACGGGCACCCCGGGCGGACCGGTGAGCCAGATGTGGCGCCCGCCGCTCGGTGTGATGACCGTGACAGTCGGCGGGATGGTGAACAGATGGTGCAGGGCCAGCTGCTGGAGGGCCGCGGCGGAGTCGTTGCGGCCAGAGGCGTCGATGTCGAGGTCGATGCCGATGAGGTGGTGCGGGGCCCGTCCGCAGGCGATGCCGTAGCCGGTGGCCCACGGAGCGGCGGCGAACAGGGCTCGTACGGCGGCGGGGTTCGTGGTGGCGTCATGGACCCCGTGTCCGGGAAGGCCGCAGGCGCCTCGGCAGCTGACCGGCCGGTCGTCACCGCGGTGGGGGGAGCGCAGGGCGGGGAGCTTGGTGGCGGACAGCGGGATGACGGGGAGTCCGTGCTCGGCGGCGGAGAGCGCGTGGGCGAGGGCCAGGGTGGCGGTCTGCCGGTCGGTGATGGCCATACTCTATTTTCGTACAGGTGTTCGAGAAAGGGAAGGAGGCGAAGTGGGATCGGCGTGTCGATGGGTGGGCTTGGGGGCGCCCGGGGGTCGATGGGGCGGATTGGCGGAAAATGTGCCGGAACGCTTTTCCTCCGGGGGTGCGCGGGGTCGCGTGGTGCGGATCCATGCGTGGGGGGTGTGAACCGGGGCTTTGAGGGCGTGCGGGAGGTTTATCGGGTGTTCCTCATGCTTGCGGGGGAATCGTGGATCATGGGTGGTTCATGGGGGATTCGGTGGGCAACTTTGGTCTCGCGACGTCGTGACCAACACCGGGGCGGTCGGCCAACCGCCTTGGGACAAGCTGCACTTCCGGTTCCTGGAGGAATTGACATGGCAAGCATCCGTACCGCTCGCGCCCTCGCCGCCGTTGCCGCACTGCCTCTCGCCGCCGCACTCTTCAGCGGCGTGGCCCAGGCCGACAGCGGCTCGTTCGCGAACGATGGATCGAACGCGGGTGTTGCGACGATCAGCGGCAGCGGAGTCGGTGGGGACAACTTCGGTAATTCGTCCACGTCGCAGCAGCAGGCCACCGGCTCCGGGGCGTCGAACCGGAGCAACTCGGCGCAGGTGAACGGCTCGGCTTTCACCGTGATCGATCAGTCCAATAAGAGTATCGCGGTGAACTTCACCAATCTCTGGTGAGCCGGGGGCCGGTCGGGGGGCCGGGGCGCGGCGGGGTGAACAGCGGCCTGTGCGAGGACACTTCGGTTTCCCTGCGCAGGCTGTTCGCGTTCCGGAGGGTGCGGGCGGGAGTGTTCGGGCGCCGCCGACCTTGACAGCGATCAGCAATCTGACGGACAGTCAGAAACCTGATCCGTACGCCCGCGTCCGGGAGGCCGCCGCCGTGCATCTCGCCCCGACAGAACGTCAGCAGCAACTGCGCGTCGAACTCCGCACGTATTTCCGCGATGTGACCTCCGGGACGGATCCGACCGCTCGAGCCGACGCGGCCCCCGGGACGGACGGAACTCCTGGCGCGGAGGGGAAGCCCAGGCCCCGGGCGGCGCCCGAGGACCCGGTCGAGCAGCGTCGGCTGTTGCGGCGTATCGGTGCCGACGGAATGCTCGGGCTCGGCTGGCCCGTCGAGTACGGAGGGCAGGGCCGCGGACCCGACGAGCAGTTCGTCTTCTTCGACGAGGCGTACCGGGCGGGCGCACCCGTGTCCATGGTCACGCTCAACACCGTCGGCCCGACGCTGATGAGGTACGGGACCGAGGCGCAGAAGGAGTATTTCCTCCCGCGGATCCTGAGCGGGGACCTCGTTTTCGCGATCGGCTACAGCGAACCCGAGGCCGGCACGGACCTGGCCGCGCTGCGGACCAGGGCGGTGCGGGACGGAGCAGGTACCTCCCGCTCGAGCGAAGCCGGGAGTGGGGGCGACTGGGTGATCGACGGGCAGAAGATCTTCACCAGCAATGCGCAGAACGCGGACTGGATCTGGCTCGCCTGCCGTACGGATCCGGAGGCGCCCAAACACAAGGGCATCTCGATCGTCCTGGTTCCGACGGACGCACCGGGCTTTTCCTGGACCCCGATCGAGACCGTGGGCGGACTGACCACGACGGCCACCTATTACGACGGGGTCCGGGTGCCCGCCACGAACCTGGTCGGCGAGGAGAACGGCGGCTGGGGACTGATCACCAACCAGCTGAACCACGAGCGGGTGGCGCTCGCGGCGATCGGGATGCAGGCCGAGGATTTCTACGAGGCGGCGCTTGCCTTCGCCCGCACCCCCGATCCGGCGACGGGGCGGCGTCCGGTTGACGAGCCGTGGGTGCGGTCCCGGCTGGCCGAGGCGTATGCCCGGCTGGCGGCAACCCGCCTGCTCAACTGGCGTCTGGTGGGGGACGTCGGGGCGGGCTCGGTGCCCCCCGGGGATGCGAGCGGCGTGAAATTCGTGGGAACCGAATCGGCCGTCGAGGTGTATCGAATGTGCCAGGAAATCACGGGCGAGGCCGGGATGGTCAGGGGCGGATCGCCCGGCTCCTTCGGGGACGGGGAGCTGGAGCGGATGAACAGGGCAGCGCAGATCAATACCTTCGGGGGCGGGGTGAGCGAGGTGCAGCGGGAGATCGTCGCGACGATGCGGCTCGGCATGAAGAGGGGGAAGCGGTGACGGACGCAGGGGACCAGTTCTACGGGAGGCTCAAGGCGTACGAAGGGCGCGCGGCCGCCACGGCCGGCGTCGGCAAGGACCTGGTCAACGAGGCGATGATCAGGCACTGGTGCGAGGCGATGGGGGACGGGAATCCCGCGTACGTGGGGGCGGGGGCGATCGCGCCGCCGACGATGCTGCAGGCGTGGACGATGGGCGGTCTGTCGGGGCACACCGACCGGTCCGGGGCATACGACGAGCTGTTCGGCCTGCTCGACGGTGCCGGGTACACCTCGGTGGTCGCGACCGACTGCGAGCAGGAGTACCTCCGGCCGCTGCGGCCCGGGGACCGGATCACTTTCGATGCGGTGATCGAGTCGGTGTCGGAGCGGAAGACGACGAAGCTGGGGACGGGCTATTTCATCACCACGCGGATGGACGTCCGAGCGGCCGGTGAACCGGCCGGGACGCATCGCTTCCGGATCCTGAAGTACACGCCAGCAAGGGGGAAAGGGGGGCAGCGGGGTGGAGGCCGTGGGTTGAGGCAGGGCGGCCGGAGTCTGCGGCCGAGACCGGTGATCAACCGGGACAACGCCGGTTTCTGGCAGGGCGTCGCTGAGCACAGACTGCTCATCCAGCGGTGCCGGGAGTGCGAGACCCTGCGTTTTCCCTGGCTCCCCGGGTGCAATGAGTGCGGCTGCCAGGAGTGGGACACGGTCGAGGCGAGCGGCGAGGGCACGGTCTTCAGTCACGTCGTGATGCATCACCCGCCCTTCCCCGCCTTCAGCACCTCCGACGACGCCGGGCCGTACGCGGTGGCGCTGATCGAGCTGGTGGAGGGCGTGCGGATGGTCAGCAATGTGGTCGGTGTGCCCTACGACAAGGTGCGGACGGGAATGTCGGTGAGGCTGGAATTCCTGCGTACGGACCCCGAGTTGGAGCTGCCGGTCTTCCGGGGGAGCGAGGGCTGACATGGACTTCACGCCCACGGAGGAGCAGGGCGCGGCACAGGGGCTCGCCGCGCAGATCTTCGGTGACCTGGCCACGCACGAGCGACTGGCCGCCGCAGGGTCGGGGACGGATGCCGAGCTGTGGAAGGAGCTGTGCGCAGCCGGGCTCACGGCCGCCGTCGAGGAGATCGGGCTGCTGGGTCTGGTGCTGCTGTTGGAGGAACAGGGCAGGACGACCGCGCAGGTGCCGTTCGCCGTGAGCTGTGTGTACGGGCTGCTCGCCGTCGCCGACCACGGTACGGACGAACAGCGGGAGCGACTGCTGCCACCCCTGCGGGACGGCACGGCCGTGGCCACCGGAGCGTTTCCGGCACGCTCCGGTCTACGGACCGACGGGGAAGGGCGGCTGAGCGGCGTCGTGCCCTATGTGCCCTGGCTGCGGGACGCCACACTGGTGCTCGTGGCGGATGCGGACCGGGTGCTGTGGGTCGTGCGGACTGCCGATCCGGGCGTGGTGGTCGTGCCGGTGGAGACGACGGCGCCGTGGTCGGCGGCGCGGCTCGTCCTGGACCGGGCTCCCGGCGAGCGGCTCGGCGGGCCGGGGCCGGGGCCGGGGCCGGAGCTGAGCCCCGAGCCGAGCCCGGAACCAGAAGCAGAAGCAGAAGCAGAAGCAGAAGGGGGAACGGGCCGGGAGCCGGAAGCGGAGACAGGAGAGGCAGCGGCAGCAGGGATGTACGGGGCGGTGCTGGCCGCGAGCCGGACGGCGTTCGCCGGATTGCAGGCCGGGGTGTGCGCCGGATCGCTGGCCCGAGCGGTCGCCCACGCCACCACCCGGGAGCAGTTCGGGCGCCCGCTCTCCACCAACCAGGGGGTGCTGCTGCGCGCAGCCGACGCCCATATGGACACCGAGGCGATACGGGTCACGGCGTACGAGGCGGCATGGCGCCACGACCAGGGTCTGGCCTACGGCGCCCAGGCTCTCACTGCGGCCTGGTGGGCCTCGGAGGCCGGCAAGAGAGTCGTACACGCCGGACAGCATCTGCACGGCGGTACGGGCGCCGATCTCGACCACCCCGTCCACCGTCACTTCCTCTGGGGCCGTCAGCTCGACTCCTATCTGGGATGCGGCAGTGAAGTGCTCGAGGAACTGGGTGAGTTGCTGGTGAAGGAGGGATCGCAATGAAGGTCGGCGAGGAGCTGGCACCGCTGGAGATTGCGGTGACCAGCACCCTCATCGTCGCGGGTGCCGTCGCCTCCCGCGACTACCAGGACGTGCACCATGACGCGGAGCTCGCGCAGCAGAAGGGTTCCCCGGACATCTTCATGAACATCCTGACGACCAATGGCCTGGTGGGGCGGTACGTCACCGACCACTTCGGGCCTTCTGCGGTGCTCCGCAAGGTCGCCATCAGGCTGGGGGCACCCAACTACCCGGGAGACACCATGGTGTTGAGAGGCACCATCACGGCCCTCGATGACGCCGGGACGGCCGAGGTGACGGTCGTCGGCGCCAACGGGCTCGGCAGTCATGTCGCCGGCACGGTGACTGTCAGCGTCCCGGAGGGATCGGCATGAGTGTGCGCAGGGTCGATTCGCTCGGCGGCCGGGCAGCAATCGTCGGGATCGGGGCGACCGAGTTCTCCAAGGATTCCGGGCGCAGTGAACTCAAGCTGGCCGTCGAGGCGGTGCGAACCGCCCTCGACGACGCCGGGCTGACCCCCGCCGATGTCGACGGTCTGGTCACCTTCACCATGGACACCAGCCCCGAGATCACGGTGGCCCAGGCGGCCGGCATCGGAGAGCTGTCGTTCTTCTCCCGCATCCACTACGGCGGCGGGGCGGCCTGCGCGACCGTGCAGCAGGCGGCGCTCGCCGTGGCGAGCGGGGTGGCCGATGTCGTGGTCTGCTACCGCGCCTTCAACGAACGCTCGGGGCGGCGTTTCGGATCCGGGGTGCAGCACCGGGAACCCACCGCCGAGGGGACGGCGCTCGGCTGGAACCTCCCCTTCGGGCTCCTCACCCCCGCCTCCTGGGTGGCCATGGCCGCCCAGCGTTATCTGCACACCTACAACCTGACCCCGGAGGCCTTCGGCCATGTCGCGGTCACCGGCCGGCGCCGTGCGGCGCGCAACCCGGCGGCGTACTTCTACGAGAAGCCGATCACCCTCGCCGACCACGCCGCGTCGCGCTGGATCGTCGAACCGCTGCGGCTGCTCGACTGCTGCCAGGAGACCGACGGCGGACAGGCGATCGTCGTGACCAACGCCGAGCGGGCGAGGGACCTTCCGCGTCCGCCTGCGGTGATCGTCGCTGCCGCACAGGGCGCAGGGCGGGCGCAGGAGCAGATGACCAGCTTCTACCGTGACGGGCTGACCGGGCTGCCGGAGATGGACGTCGTCGCCAGGCAGCTCTGGCGTACCTCCGGACTCACCCCTTCCGACATCGATGTGGGCATTCTCTACGACCACTTCACCCCCTTCGTGCTGATGCAGCTTGAGGAGTTCGGCTTCTGCGGGCCGGGCGAGGCGGCCGACTTCGTGGCGGACGACGCGCTGCCCCTGAACACGCATGGAGGTCAGCTGGGGGAGGCGTATCTGCACGGGATGAACGGCATCGCAGAGGCGGTCCGGCAGATCCGGGGCACATCGGTGAACCAGATATCCGGGGCGGCCAGAACCCTGGTCACAGCGGGCACAGGGGTGCCTACCTCCGGGCTGATTCTGGGCACCGACGATTGACCGTGGGGCAGGAGCGGGCCTGTTGTCTCAGGGGGCGACCCTGAGTCCTGATGACGAGCTCTACTCCTCCAGGAGGTGGGGCCGGCCCTAGGCCTACAACCTGAGGCGGACGTGGCTTCGGGACCTGGGGCCGATCCCCCGGGTAGCACCCGCTCCTAGCGTGGACCTATGACCACGCCAGTCTGCACGGGCGCCTCCAGAGGGGCCACTGCCGCCACCGGACACGCGCCGCTCACCTCGCCGGCGTCGCACACGCAGCATGCGTCGCATGGTTCACCGGGATCGCACGGTTCGTATGCGGGGCGGGCGCCCTACGCTCCCTATCCGTCGTTCTCGTCGTTCGTGCGGGCGCGGGGGCCCGTGCTGCTGCGTACCGCGCGCTCGCTGACCGCGAACCCGAGCGATGCCGAGGATCTGCTGCAGACCGCGCTCACCAAGACGTACGTCGCGTGGGAACGGATCGAGGATCACCGGGCGCTCGACGGCTATGTCCGCCGGGCCCTGGTGAACACCCGCACCTCGCAGTGGCGCAAGCGGAAGGTGGACGAATTCGCCTGCGACGAGCTGCCCGAGCAGGAGACGGCTCCGGCGCCCGATCCGGCCGAGCAGCAGTCGTTGCACGATGCGATGTGGCGAGCCGTGCTGAAGCTCCCGGACCGGCAGCGGGCGATGGTCGTCCTGCGCTATTACGAGGATCTCAGCGAGGCGCAGACGGCCGAGGTGCTCGGGGTGTCCATCGGCACGGTCAAGAGCGCGGTGTCACGGGCGCTCGGCAAGCTGCGTGAAGACCCGGAGCTGACCCCCGTCCGCTGACCCCGCGAGCCCGTCCGTTTGCGATCCGGCTCAACCCCGCGAGACCGCAGGCCTGTGAGCCCCTGTGAGCTCCTCTGTGCCCGCATAAGCCGGTGAGCCCGCGTGAGCCCGCGATCCGGCCAGTCCGTGAGCTCGTGAGTTCACGACCCCGCTCGTCGGCGACCAGGCCCGTCGAAGTTGACGAATGGATGGAAGACATCCAGGTCACCGGCGAATTCCGGTCCTCAATCCCGGGATTCCGTGCCCCGGGCGCTCCGCCGATGCGTGCAGGAGAAGTCGACAGACACCGATTCGTATGCCCGGGACTAGTGACATACCACTTGGTATGTGCGCAGAATCAGCGGAACCTTACTGCCGCGTAGCGCCCACCGGGAGGACGCCGTGCTGAGCACCATGCAGGACGTACCGCTGACTGTCACCCGCATCCTGACGCATGGGATGACGATCCATGGGAAGTCGCAGGTCACGACCTGGACCGGCGAGCCCGAGCCGCAGCGGCGAAGCTTCGCCGAGGTGGGGCGCCGTGCCGCGCAGCTCGCCCACGCCCTGCGCGACGAGCTCGGTGTCGTCGGCGACCAGAGGGTCGCGACCCTCATGTGGAACAACGCCGAGCATGTCGAGGCGTACCTGGCGATCCCCTCCATGGGTGCCGTGCTCCACACGCTCAACCTGCGGCTCCCCGCCGAGCAGCTGATCTGGATCGTCAAGCATGCCGACGACAAGGTCGTCATCGTCAACGGCTCGCTGCTGCCGCTCCTCGCGCCGCTCCTCCCGCAGCTGACGTTGATCGAGCATGTGGTAGTCGCCGGGCCCGGTGACCGTTCCGTGCTCGACGGCGCCGCGCCGCGGGTGCACGACTACGAGGAGCTGATCGCCGGCCGCCCGATCAGCTACGACTGGCCGGAGCTGGACGAACGTCAGGCCGCCGCCATGTGCTACACCTCCGGTACCACCGGCGACCCCAAGGGAGTCGTCTACTCCCACCGCTCCGTCTACCTGCACTCCATGCAGGTCAACATGTCGGAGTCGATGGGGCTGACCGACAAGGACACCACGCTGGTGGTCGTCCCCCAGTTCCACGTCAACGCGTGGGGCCTGCCGCACGCGACGTTCATGTCCGGCGTCAACATGCTGATGCCGGACCGGTTCCTGCAGCCCGCCCCGCTCGCGGACATGATCGAGCGCGAGAAGCCGAGCCACGCCGCCGCCGTTCCCACCATCTGGCAGGGGCTGCTCGCCGAGGTCACCGCCAACCCGCGCGATCTGACGTCGATGGCCCGCGTCACCATCGGCGGCGCCGCCTGTCCGCCCTCCCTCATGGAGGCGTACGACAAGCTCGGCGTCCGTCTCTGCCACGCCTGGGGCATGACCGAGACGTCGCCGCTCGGCACGATGGCCAACCCGCCCGCCGGGCTGACTGCGGAGCAGGAGTGGCCGTACCGCATCACCCAGGGACGATTCCCGGCCGGAGTCGAGGCGCGACTGGTCGGCCCCGGCGGCGAGCATCTGCCCTGGGACGGAGAGTCGGCCGGTGAGCTGGAGGTCCGCGGTCCCTGGATCGCCGGTGCGTACTACGGCGGCGCGGACGGCGAGGCGCTGCGCCCCGAGGACAAGTTCAGCGAGGACGGCTGGCTGAAGACCGGTGATGTCGGCGTCATCAGCGAGGACGGCTTCCTCACCCTCACCGACCGCGCCAAGGACGTCATCAAGTCCGGCGGTGAGTGGATTTCCAGTGTCGAGCTGGAAAATGCCCTGATGGCGCACCCGGATGTGGCCGAGGCCGCCGTCGTTGCGGTCCCGGACGAGAAGTGGGGCGAGCGTCCGCTGGCGACCGTCGTTCTCAAGGACGGCGCAATCGCGGAATACGAGGCGCTGAAGGCGTTCCTCGCCGAGTCCGGCATAGCGAAGTGGCAGCTGCCGGAGCGCTGGTCGATCATTCCGGCGGTGCCGAAGACCAGCGTCGGAAAATTCGACAAGAAGAAGTTGCGAGCACTGCATATGTCTGGAGCGCTGGACGTCACGACGCTTCCGTCGCAGGTCAGCAAGGGCGCGGAGGCCCCCGCAAAGGACTGACGCATGCTCAGATATGGCCCACCAGGGCCACCAGGGGCCCCGGTTCGCCGGGGCCTCCGGCATGTCCACCAGGACCCCCAGGAAGGGGCCCCAGGAGGCCGCCTAGGCGTCGCCCTGGTCGACGACGAACGACCCTTGCCCCTGCGACCTGCAACGCTACCCGCCTTGACCGTTGACGCCACTGGCGTTCACGTGGGCCTCCCAGGGCCCGCAGGGCCCCCACGGGGGCACGCGGGGCAACACGTGCCACCGCAGGGCCCGCAGGCTTCACAGGACGTACGTCCCCATGCCTTTCTCGGCCCGCGTCAGACCCTCCGCCTTTACGGTCTCCATGGCCCGTTGGGCCGTCGAGTTGACCACGCCGAATTCAGTGGCGATCTGCACCACGCTCGGCACCTTCGAGCCGGGCGGGTAGGTGCCGTCCTTGATCCGCTGAATGATCACGGCGGCGATTTGTGGCCACATGGCCCGGGTGCGGTCGATCTCCATATGCCCAGGGTCAGTGCACTGGAGTGCCCTTCGCATCCTGAGTGCGCTTCGGTACACTCCGGTATACCTCACCAAAGAGGCGCCCCGGCAGTGCTGTAACGCCCCGGGGCCGGTCAACGCTGATAGGAGTGAAGGCAGTTGGAAGAGTACCCGGATCGAACAACCCTCGAAGGAAACCCGCACAGGCTTGCCAATGTGGCGGCGACGGTAGACACGACCGACGCCAGCCAATGGGAGTACGCCACATTTGCTCCCAAGGGCGAGACATGCCCAGCTTGCTTGAAGTCGATCAAGTCGCTTGAGCGGGTGAAGCGGGGAACCATTGAAAGGCAGTCGGGCCCGCCTTTCGTCGTCTACCGGCACATCACGTGCCCAGGGGAGTGACCGCCCATGCTGAGTATCCCGACGCCCGCAATGCCTATCACTATGACTGCTGAATGGCGCCGTAAGCGCCGCGAGGAAAGCGCCCGCGCCGAGACTGAAGAGGGGCGGGAGGGAAAGCCCCGGCACGTTAGGGACGGCGAGTCTCCCCTCGCCTAGCGTGTCGGTACGGCCCCATCGGTTCCCCATGACCAAGTACACCTAGGGCGGTGCGGGAAGTCCCGTACCGCCCTCGTCCGTCGTCGGCGACGACAACTGCCTCAGTTCGTGCCGATCTTCGCCAGCAGGTCGACGATGCGGGACTGGACCTCTTCGCTCGTCGAGCGTTCCGCCAGGAAGAGCACGGTCTCGCCGGAGCTGAGCCTCGGCAGCTCCGCCCGGTCGATGTCGGCCGAGGTGTAGACGACCAGCGGGGTCCGGTTGAGATGGCCGTTCGCGCGCAGCCAGTCGACGATCCCGGCTCGGCGGCGGCGTACCTGCATCAGGTCCATCACCACCAGATTCGGCCGCATCCGGGTGGCGAGGGAGACGGCCTCGCTGTCGGTCGAGGCGCACGCGACCTGCATGCCGCGGCGTTCCAGCGTCGCCGTCAGCGCCACCGCGATTTTCTCGTGCTCCTCGATCAGCAGTACCCGCGGCGGGTGCTGCTCGCTGTCGCGGGGGGCGAGCGCTTTGAGGAGCACCGCGGGGTCGGCACCGTACGCCGCTTCCCGCGATGCCTGTCCCAGACCGGCCGTCACCAGCACCGGAACCTCGGCCGCCACGGCCGCCTGGCGCAGCGACTGCAGCGCCGTACGTGTGATCGGCCCGGTCAGCGGGTCCACGAAGAGCGCGGCGGGGAACGCCGCGATCTGGGCGTCCACCTCCTCGCGGGAGTTCACGATCACCGGCCGGTAGCCGCGGTCGCTCAGCGCCTGCTGGGTGGAGACGTCGGGCGCGGGCCAGACGAGCAGTCGGCGCGGGTTGTCCAGCGGTTCCGGGGGGAGCTCGTCGTCGACCGGCTGCGGCAATGGGCGGTTGGCGACCTCGACCGCGCCGCCCGGGCCGTCCAGCGGCTCCGGACCCTCGGCGCCCTCGTCGGGTGCCCCTATGGCGTACGCACGCCCCTCGGCGGCCGGGGCGGAGAGCAGCTGCCCGGAGGCACTGGTGGTGGGCGCGGTGCCGGGCTGGGGGGCGGCGGCCGGTGCGGTGGCCGGCTGCGGCAGGGCGGGCTCCGCGGCGCGCTCGTCCTCGGGCGGGGCGGCGAGCTTACGCCGACGCCCGGCACCGCCGAGCGTCTGGTTCTGCTGGTGCGCGAGGTGCTGGGCGAACGGCACGCCCTGTCCGAGGGTCCGCACGCTGAACGCGCGCCCCTGCGTCGAGTCGGCGGAGGCGGGTGCGGCAGCAGACAGCGGCGCCGACGCGGGCATCGGTGTCTCGGCGGGCAGCGGCTGTCGCCGGGGGTCCGGCGCGGGCTCGGCCACGGGAGCGGGCTCGGGCGCGATGGCGCCCGGACGGCTCTCCGCCGGGCCGGCAGGGGCAGTGGTGGCCGTGGTGTCGGTGGTGTGCCCCGTTCCGGGCCGGGTCAGGTCGTCGCCGGGGGCGTTCAGGACGGCCAGGCCCTGTCCCGAGGTGCCGTTCTCCGGCCGGCCGCCGGGCTGCTGGGGCTGCATGGGCTGCTGCGCGGGTTCCGGCTGTTCAGGCTGCTGCTGGGGCGCGTCCGGGGCGTGACGGGCACGGCGGCGCCCGGTCGGTGCGGGGTGTTCCTGCGGCGGCGTGCGGTGGTTGTCCTGCGGCGTTCCCGCGGCGTCATGGCGTCCGGGCAGCGAGGCGTCCGCCTCACCGGCCGTGGGCGGGATCCGGTCGGCATCGGCGGGCGGGAGGGCGAATGCGGTACGGGGCCCCACCGGTTCGGCCGCGGCGGCTCGGTCCTGCGCGGCCGCCAGCGCCCGGCGAGCCCGTCGCCCGGTCGGCTGCTGCTGTGCCTGATGCTGGGTCTGCTGACCCTGTGGTGTCTGCGGTCGGCCGGTCCGGGACGCGGTCCGGTCCTGCCCCTGGCCAGAAGCGAGGGCCGGGAGGGCCAGCTGGTTCTCGTTGCCCTGGCGTGCCCGTCCACCGCCCGAGGGCACCGGCACGGGCGCGTCGGCGGGCACGCCCTGCGGCGGTACGGTCTGCCCACGCTGCGGACGGTTGCCCACGCCCTGAGCGCCCTCGGCCGCTGTCACCACCGACCCCTCGGACGGCGCCGCGGCCGCGGGCAGCGCCAACGCCTGCCCCGGCTGCTCCACGGGCTGACCGGTGCCCGTCTCGGCCGGGCTGGGCCGTCCCCGCCTGCGACCGGATCCCTCGCCCTGCTGGGCCGGGATGAGCTCGTGGGGCGACTGCCGAGGCTGCTGTGCGGACGGCTGCTGAGCCTGCTGCCCGCCGTGCTCGTCCTGCGCCGCCGCTTCACGACGCGCCCTGCGCCGCCCCGTCGGCTCCGCCGCAGCGGTGTCACCGGACTCGGCCCCCGCAGCGGCCGTCCCACCGCCCACCGGGCTCTCCAGGAAGGCGTCCGTCGACGCGCGTCGCGCCCTGCGCCGTCCGCCGTCCGGCGTCCCCTGCTGCTGCCCGGTCTCCTCGGGCGCAGCCGGAACGGGAGGCGTTCGAGGCGGCAGTACGGTCCCCGCACCCGCGCCCAGCGGCACTTCGAGGACGTACGCGCTGCCGCTCATCCCCGGCATCTCGTGCGTCTGCAGCACGCCGCCGTGCGCCCGTACGATCCCGCGCACGATCGGCTCGTGCACCGGGTCGCCCCCGGCGAACGGTCCGCGCACCTCGATCCGTACGACCTCACCGCGCTGCGCCGCCGCGACGACCACTGTCGAGTCGACGTAGCCGCCGCCCGGCATCATCCGCGCCTTGCCGGTCGAGTCGACCCCGGCGACGTCCGCGACCAGGTGGGCGAGCGCCGTCACCAGCCGCCCCGCGTCCACCTCGGCCTCGATCGGCGGCGCGTGCACCGCGAACTGCGCGCGCCCCGGACCGATCAGTTCCACAGCGCCGTCGATACCGGCCGTCACGACCGAGTCGAGCAGCACCTTCTCCTTGGCCAGCGCCTCCGTCCCGCTGTCGAGACGCTGGTAGCCGAGCACGTTGTCGACGAGCGTCGTCATCCGGGCGTAGCCGGCGGCCAGGTGGTGCAGGATCTGGTTGGCCTCGGGCCACAGCTGACCCGCCGGGTCGGCGGCGAGCGTCGAGAGCTCGCCGCGCAGCTCCTCCAGCGGCCCGCGCAGCGACTCGCCGAGGACGGCGGTCAGCTGTGCGTGCCGGGCGGTCAGTTGTGCGAGCCGCTCGGTCAGCTCCTCCGACTCGGCCGCGGACCGCTCGGTCCGGTCGGCCAGCTCGGCGGCATGCCGTTCGGTCAGCCCGGTGACCTCGGCGGTGTGCTGCTCGGTCAGCCGGGTGACCTCGGCGGTGTGCTGCTCGGTCAGCCGGGTGACCTCGGCGGTGTGGCTCTCGGTCAGCTCGGTCAGCTGCGCCGTGTGCTCGTTGGTGAGTTCCTCGTACGGCCGGCGGTCGGTGAACGTCATCACCGCACCGACCAGCTGGTCCCCGTCCCGGACGGGCGCGGTCGTCAGATCGACCGGCACCTGCGCGCCGCTCTTGGACCACAGCACCTGCCCGCGTACCCGGTGCTTGCGACCGGACTTGAGCGTGTCGGCGAGCGGCGACTCCTCGTACGGGAACGGCTCGCCCTCCGCACGCGAGTGCAGAATCAGCGGATGCAGCTCCTGGCCGCCCAGGTCGCTGGCGCGGAAGCCGAGGATCTGCGCGGCGGCGGGGTTGACCAGGACGACCCGGCCGTCGGTGTCCGTGCCGACGACCCCCTCGGCCGCGGCCCGCAGGATCATCTCGGTCTGCCGCTGCGCACGGGCCAGCTCGGCCTCGGTGTCGACGGTGCCCGACAGATCCCGTACGACGAGCATCAGCAGCTCGTCGCCCGTGTAGCTGCCGTTGTAGCCGGCCTGGAAGTCGTTGTACGCGGCCTGCCCGTCCTCCAGGCCGGCGCTGGTGACCTCGACCGGGTACTCGTTGCCGTCGGTCCGCCGCGCGATCATCCGCGTCGGCTTCGTCCGGCCCCGCTCGTCCGCCGCCTCGGGCCTGCGCATCGACCCCGGGATCAGCTTGGAGTCGAACTCCGGAAGCAGATCGAGGAGGCCGCGACCGACGAGCGCGGTGCCCGGCGTCTCGAACATTTCGAGGGCGATGGTGTTGGCGTTGACGACCGTGCCGTTGCAATTGACGAGCAGCAGCCCGTCAGGGAGGGCGTCGAGTATGGCTGCGAGGCGAGCAGCGCCTCGGGATGGCCTGCTGCTCACGACGACGCTTCCTCCCTGGTTACCGCACCTTGCCGACAGCGGGCCCCATCTTGCCCCTCGGGCCGCAGGCTGTCACTGGAGGAGTCTAAAGGCAGAGGAGGGGCATCCGACGGCGGATGCGGGGGAGCTCTCACCAAGGTTCTGTGCATACCGTGTACGACCCCTGCCCCTGACGTGTCCCGTGACGGCCCCGGCCACCCCGGGTCACCGGACATTCGGGAGCACCGGCCGCAGGTTGTTCCAGCGTGCGATCTCGCATCCGTTGGTCCGGTCGAAGGCGGCGTCGACACGCTGCCCGTGCCAGGTTCCGGTGACCCGGGCCGTGGCCGATCCGCCGAACTGCTGGGTGCACATGGTGCCGGCGGGCACCGGACGGAAGGGGTTTCTGCCGTCACCCGTGGGCTCCCCCAGCTCCGCGAGCCGGCCGCACGCCTGCTGCGCCACCGGGTGGCTGCCGCCGGAGGGGAGGCACTTCAGTTCGTACACGCCGTCGGCGGCGCGGTCTCCGGAATCCGAGACCGTGACCGTCAGCTGGGTCTTCCGGGCGTCGTCGTGGCCCTGGAGCGCCGGTACCGGCAGCGGGAGGGGCAGCGGAAGGTGGCCGGTGGCAGCGGCCGGTGCGGCGGCGGACAGCACGGCGAAGGATGTGACAGCGGTGAGGGCGAGGCGGCGCAGCATGCGGGCTCCTGTGGACGTGTGGAAGACGGAGAGGCGGTACCCCGTCATCACTAACGCTCCGCATGCCCCGGCGTTGCGCAACCCGAAGGCTTTGCCCTGGCGGCCGACGGCCTAGTACCGTAGGCGGCGATTGGTGAGGCAGTGCTCAGCTGTGTCATCATCTGCACGCACCACTCGCGTTCGCGCGGGGTGTGCTGGAGGCGTCGCCTAGTCCGGTCTATGGCGCCGCACTGCTAATGCGGTTTGGGTCTTAAAGCCCATCGAGGGTTCAAATCCCTCCGCCTCCGCTTGATCACTGAAGCCCCGTGCCACTGGCCGGGGCTTCAGTCGTATCCGGATGAGGCGCGCGTCCGCGACGGCGCGTGCAGAGGTGGCCCAACATGGCGTTTCCGCAGGTCAGGGGCGGTTTGGGTAATGGATTTCGCGTGACGGCGCAGGTCATGTAATGTTGTTCCCGCAACGCCGACCAGGCAGAAAAGCCCGGAACGCCAAGCACTCGTAGCTTAACGGATAGAGCATCTGACTACGGATCAGAAGGTTGCAGGTTCGAATCCTGCCGAGTGCACAGCAGACCAGAGGCCCTGTGGATCAATCCACAGGGCCTCTGGCTTTCGAACGCCGAGCGCTGAGAGTCGAGCCGCACGAAGGTGTAGATGTCCATGGTCACTCGGATCGAGCTGTGGCCGAGGACTTCCATGATCATGCGGGCGTCGGCGCCCTGTTCGTGGAGGAGCGACGCGCAGGTGTGGCGCAGGTCGTGGAAGCGGACCTTGCGGACGCCGGCACGGATGCACAGTGCTTCGAAGGAACGGTTCAGGTTGCGCGGCTCGATAGGGGTCCCGTTCCTGGTGGTGAAGGCAAGGCCGTGGCCAGTCCCCTTCCACTTGCTGCCCGCTGCCTTCCGGTCGGCGATCTGCTGGGCGCGCTGAGCAAGGAGCGCGGTCACGCACTCCGATGGGAGGGCCACGCGACGGGCCGAGCGCTGCGTTTTCGGCGCGACGATCAGCAGTTCACCGCCGACCCGCTGTAGGGCCTGCCGGACGGTGAGGACGCCTTCGTGAAGATCTACGTCGGACCACCGCAGCCCCAGTAGCTCCCCCCTTCGCAGGCCGGTACGGACCGCCAGTTCGTACGTGGCCCACAGCCGGTTGTCTCGGGCCACCGCCAGGAGCTGACGCCCCTCCTTCACCGTGAGCGGTTCGATCTCGCGCTTCGTTCCCATGCTCAGCTCCACGTTCCGGGCCACGTTGCGGGGCAGCTCGTCCTCACGCACGGCGTGCTGTAGAGCGGCACGCGTGATCACCAGCAGGAAGCGCACGGTCCGATCTGACGGCAGCTTCTTGCAGCACTTTCCGAGGGCGCAGCATCGCCGCTTGTGCTCCGGCCGCTTCTTGTCCTTGCTCTGCGCGCAGCACTGGCAGGTGACGGCCGTCTTCGCGAGGAACGCGCGTATGTCGCGGGCGGTGAGCCGGACCAGCTTCTTCTTGCCGAACTCCGGGGTGACGTAGTTGCGCACGAGGGACGACGCGACGGCCAGCACGGCGGCGAGGCTCTTCGGCCAGCCATCGTCGGTCAGCTCCGACATGTGGTCGGACTCTTGAAGGAGAGCCGACCACCGTCCATCCAGAACGGCCTGTACGGAATCGCGGCCGAGTTGGCGCGCCTCACCGGCTGGACGTATTTCGACGCCCGCCAGTACAACCAGGCCCGCGCGTACTTCACCGAGGCCCTGCAGCTGGCCAAGGAGATCGACGACCGGCAGTTCATGGCCAATGTCCTTGCCTGCATGAGCTTGCAGGGGACCTACCAGGACAAGCCCGCGGACTCTCTGGCGCTCGTGACTGCGGCCCAGGATCAGGCACGCTCAGCCCTCGACACCACTCCACGCGTCATGTCGATGTTGTCCATGCGCGAGGCGTTCGCCCACGCCACCCTCGGCAGCCAGGCCTCCACTCACGCGGCAATCACCGAAGGCCATCGCCAGTTCGAGCAGATTCAGCCGAGCGACCCGGACCCTTCATGGGTGACGTACTTCGACGAGCCGAAGCTCATCGTCGACACCGGCATTGCCCATGGTCGGCTGGGCGAGGTAGCGACTGCTGAACCCTTGATTGCGGATGCACTGCGTCGGGAGGACCGCACGAACCAACGCGGCCGTGCGTTTCACGCGTTCTGGCTGGCTCGCACGCAGCTGGACCAAGGCAAGCTTGACCAGGCGTGCCACACCGCCACGCAGGCTCTGGAGCCCGCGTCGGCGGTGGCCTCGGCGCGAGTGTCAGGCCATCTCAGGGAGTTCTACGACCAGTTGGCCCCGCACAGGCAAGAGCCCGTAGCCCTGGCCTTCGAGGCCCGGCTACGGTAAATCCTTCCACCGGTCAGCGGAACGCTTCATCCATGAGCAGGTAAAGGAGACCGACAAGAGATCCGCTGCTCACGATCTCGCGGCGGTCGATCATGCCCCGCACCTCGCTGAGGGGGATCCACTCGATGCGATCGGACTCGTTCTTCTCGGTGGGCGGTCCGACGTGGGTCGCGCCATCCGCGCGGAAGACGTGGTGCTGAGAGTCGGTGATCCCGTTGGCCGGCTCGGCGTAGATCAGGGGCTTGATGGGGCCAGGGCGCCAGCCCGTCTCCTCCAGGACTTCACGGGCCGCTGCCTCCTCCGGGGATTCGCCGTCCTCGACCAGGCCCATGGGCAACTCCCAGGCCCACGAGTCTGTGATGAAGCGGTGCCGCCACATCATCAAGACCTCTTGGCGATCATTGACCACGGCGGCCACGGCCAGGTGCCGGAGCCGAACGACGTGGTACTCCCAGCGACGACCATCCGGCTGCTGGACGTCTGTCAGACAGAGATTCACCCAAGGGTTGGTGTAGATCTGTCGCTCACCGTGGGTCTTCTACTGCATGTCTGCGGCCCCTCTCGATCGAACTCAAGCATCGCAGAGCGCAACGAAGCAGCAGCCGGGGTCCACGACATTTTGTGTCAGAGTGACGAAATGGGCTGTCTGCTTGGGACTGGCCCGGAAAAGTGCTGGCCGCCGGGGTGCGGGACAGCGCCGTGCATGTGGTGCGGCCGCATGGGCTGACGCTGGAGGAAGTTGCTTATCCCGCCGACGAGTTGCTGATGGAGCGGCAGCGGCAGGCGCGTCGGGTGCGGGTCCGGGGGCAGTGGCGGGCCCGCCCCGGCAGGGGCGGGCCGGGTGGGGACGCGAGCTATGCCTTGTCCAGGATCTCCTTCAGGGCCGGCTCGAGGAACGGCTTCAGGGTCTTCGAGTACGACGACGTGATATGGCTGTTGTCGAAGTAGACGACCTGGTCGCCGATGACCGCCGGGCACACGTCCGCGGCGCAGAACGCGGGCGTCGTGTCGATGATATCCGCGCCGTACTTCTCGGCCACTTCCCGCTCCATGGCGCGGAACTCCGTGTACTCCAGCGCCTGCCACTGCTTGCGGTTGCAGAGGGTGATGTTGTCGATGTGTGTGGCGAGACAGTCGGGGATGTTCTGGCCGGGCTCCGGGGTGTCCGTCATGTAGACGAGCTTGGCGCCGGTCTCTTTGAACACTTTGAACGAAGCCTCGGCGCCGGCCCGGTTCGCCTCACCGCGTATTCGGTCGGCGATGACCACGAAGTCCGGGTGCATCTTCTTCAGCTCGGCGAAGGCCGACTGGCGCCAGCTGTCGCACTCGCTGTACTCCCGGTTCACCCCGGGGTAGAGGATCTGGTAGATCTCCGGTGAGCAGCCGCCCTTCGTGATGGTCACCATCCGTACGCCGAGTTCCTTGCCGATCTCGTTGTACAGGTCACCCCACTGCCAGGCGTGTGAGTCCCCCATGAGGACAAGGGTCTTCGAGCCCTTCGGGTCGCCGATGACACAGTTGTCGCGCATCACGAACTTCTTGACGTCGAAGTTGTCGATGCAGCCGTGCTTGGTCATGTCCTTGGGCGTGGCCTGCAGAACGCTCTGCACCGTAGCGGAGAGCTGTGTCTGGCGTACGGCGTCCTCGACCGACGCCTCGCTGGTGAACCCGGCCGCGACCGTGTTCGACGAGGACGAGGTCGCCAGGTGCAGTGGGACGATCGTGGCCAGGACCATCGCCCCGGCCGTGCCGGCGGTGGTGAACCCACCGGTGAAGACGCCCTTCCAAGGGCGGGCCAGCAGTGACACGTTCTTCTTGAACTTGCGCTCGACGGCGTAGTGCAGGAGGACGGCCACCAGGAACGAGAGGACGACGACACGCATCCGCTCCTCGAACGTGAAATCCCGGTCGGTGATGGACGGCCAGAGCACCAGGAGCGGCCAGTGGGTCAGGTACCAGCCGTAGCTGACGTTGCCGACGAAGTCGAGGACGGGATTGTCGAGCAGCCGCTCCGCGCCGAACCGGGGATTGGCGCAGCCACCGGCGATGACCATGACGGCGCCGATGACCGGGCCGGCCACCGCGTAGCCGGGCAGCGGCGTCTCGTCGGAGATGAGCATCGCGGTGACGAGCGCGGTGCCGAGCCCCAGCCACGAGATGACCGCGGCCAGACCGGTGTTCATGCGGGAGACGAGCGGAGCGGCGAGGGCGAGCAGGACGCCGCAGGCGATCTCCCAGATCCGGGTGTGGGTGCTGAAGTACGCGAGCGGCTGGTTCACGGGGGTCTGCGACCAGCCCAGATAGAACGACCCGGCGATGACGGCCATCAGGAACAGCGCGACCAGGGCACGGTTGCGGAAGATCTTGCGGCTGATCCAGACCACCACGACGAGGATGATCGGCGCGGCGACGTAGAACTGTTCCTCGATGCCTAGCGACCAGAAGTGCTGATATGGGGTCTGCGACCCGTCGTTGGCGAAGTAGTCGGTGCCGTTCTCGACCAGGCGCCAGTTCATGAAGCTGAGGGAGGCGCTGAGACCGTCCTCCATGAAGGCGCGGAACCTGAGCGGGCTGCCGTACATCCATGCCAGGACCGCGGTGCCGACGATGACGAGGGCCATGGGCGGCGTCAGCCGGCGGAAGCGGCGTGCCCAGAACTTGGTCAGGGACACCCTGCCCGTCTTGTCGATCTCGGCGAGGAGCTGGCCGCCGATGAGGAAGCCGCTGAGCACGAAGCTCACGTCCACGCCGCCGTGGATGTCGAGTATGCCGCAGTGCATGCTGACCACCATCATGATGGCCACGGCGCGCAGTCCCTGAATGTCCGGCCGGTACTTGCGAAGACGCTCTGTCTGCGCGGCCGTTGAGCGATGGCTGGTCACGGTTCTCCAGTAGCTGTGCGGTCAAGCCGTTCTGCAGGCAGACGAGTTCAGTGGACCGTCGGGCAGGCGACAGCCGTACCGCTGACGCGCACCCCTCGGGCGGGAATGCGGATGCCGCACGACAGCCGCAGCTGGGCGGGCAGCTCGTTCTGCGCGCCGACGTGCGAGTGGCAACCCACCACGACCTCGTGGAGGAACGATTCGCTGCCGATCGAGGAGTCGTGGTCCACCACGGACTCGTGGATCCGGGCGCCCTCGGCCACGGTGACGCTCGCGCCGATGATGGAGCGGTCGACGACCACGTGCGGACCGATGACGGCGTGCGGGCCGATCGTCGAGCCGCCCGTGACGTGGGCGGTCGGGTCGACGACGGCCGTGGGATGGATCAGGGCCTCAACCGGCCTCTCCACGAGGGGCGAGGTCGCCCTGCCGGTGACCAGGTCGGCGGAGCCGTGGACGAAGGCCAGCGGCGTACCGAGGTCGCGCCAGTAGTCCTCCGTGGTGTGGCCGAACACGCGCCGCCCCTGGGCGACGAGCTGCGGGAAGGTCTCCTGCTCGACCGAGACCTCGCGGTCGGCCGGGATGGCGTCCAGGACGGACGGGCTGAAGACGTAGCAGCCGGCGTTGATCTGGTCGGTGACGCACTCCTCGGGCGTCTTGGGCTTCTCGAGGAAGGACAGCACCCGGCCGGCCTCGTCGGTGGGGACGAGACCGAAGGCGCGCGGGTCGGGAACCCGGGTGAGATGCAGGGTCACATCCGCTTCCCGGTCCACGTGCCGCGCCAGGATGGCGCCCAGGTCCACGCCGGACAGGATGTCGCCGTTGAGGATGAGGACCGGCGCGTCCGCCGAACCGCCGCGCAGCAGACGCGCGGCGTTGCGGATCGCCCCGCCGGTGCCGAGCGGGACTTCCTCGACGGCGTAGGAGATCTCCAGATCCTCAGAGAAGACCTTGAACTCCTCCTCGAAGAGGCTGGCGAGATACGAGGTGGCGAACACCACGTGCTCGACGCCCGCGTCCATCAGCTTGGCTATCTGGTGCCGGATGAAGGAGGAGCCCGCGACGTTGAGCAGCGGCTTCGGAGTGTGGTTCGTCAGCGGGCGCAGGCGAGTTCCCTTGCCGCCCACCAGGATGATGGCTTCTTGCATGATTGCCTCCGCTCGGTCAGCTTGTTGTGGCGGTCTTGGGTCCTGCGTAGTCAGAGGTGAAACAGGACTTGATGGCCTTCTCGGAGAGGGGGCGTCCGGCGAAGTCGAGCCGGGAGGCAACCTTGTCGTCGGGCTTGGTGTTCGGGTCGTCGTCGAACCACAGCGACCACCAGTAGATGCCCTGCATCTGCCGGTCCTGGACGACCTGGCAGACGGCCTTGTACCAATTGGCCTGCACCTGGGGGTTGACGGCGCGCCTGGCATAGAAGTCACCGGGAGCGTGGTATGCGCCTTTCATGGCGCCGATGCCGGTCTCGGAGACGAGGATGTTCGGCAGCGGGCCGGTGGCCTTCTTGTCCAGCCAGTCGTTCAAGCCCTCGACCAGGTCCTCGACGGGAGCGGTGTCCGGCACCTTGACGGGGAAGTAGGCGTCGATGCCGAGGTGGTTGACCGGCATGTTGATACGGCCGGAGACGTAGTTGTCCCAGTTGGCGTCGTAGGCAACCTCGCCGGAGAAGGTCTTCTCCGCGGTGGCGACCAGGGAGTCCCAGCCGGGGTCGCCCTCCATCGAGTTCAGCTCGGCGCCGATGACGAAGGTGTTCGCCTTCTCCTCCTGGGCGACCTTGAGGTACGGGGCGAGGAAGGTCCGGTAGGAGCGGAACCAGGCGGAGCGGGAGGCGGGCTCGATGTTGCCGCGCCAGCCGGTCGGCGGGTCCAGGGCGGCCTCGTCCATGACGGGGCGGACCGTCGTGCGGAAGCCGGCGTCCTCAAAGACCTTCAGGACGCGCCGGAGGCGTTCCGGGGCCGGGGTCCGGGCTCCGGCCTTCGTCACGTCGGACGTACGGCCCTCGGTGAAGAAGGGGAAGGAGAGTGACACCGAGTTGGCGCCCAGGCCGACGAGGTACTTGGCCTGCTTCTGGGCCTGCGCCTCGATGAACGCGTCGGATCGTTTCTGCTTCTCCTCCTCCCAGTAGATCTGCACACCCCACTGGGCCGCGCCCGGCTTCCAGGGCCTGGCCACCCTGAGGGCGTCGGCGGTGGACGGGGCGGAGCTCTTCGGCGTACCGGCCGTCGGGGCGGCGGAGCCGGACTCCGGGGAGTCACCGAGGACGATCTTCGGAAGCACCGAGCCCGACTCCCAGCGCACCGGGTGGTCGCCGAGGACGAAGGGGGTGCCCAGCACGATGGTGAGGACGGTCACCGGGAAGATGGCGAGCAGGGGAAGTCGCGAGCGCATGTCAGTTGTCTTCCGGGCAGTCAGGCGGGCTTGGCGATCACGACGAACTTGTTCTCCTCGCGCCGGACGAACTTCAGGAAGCCCATGAAGCCGCCGAGTCCTTCCAGCACGGAGAAGACGGGGATGAGCGCGACCACGACGATCGGCTCCCACCACTTGCGCCGGCCGCCGACTGACGCGAGCGCGTTCAGCCGCAGCCCCTCCCAGTACGTCCAGATGACGTAGGCGAAGTTGAGGGCCCACAGGATGACCACGGACTGGGTCACGGGCGAGGTGTTCATGTCGTTGATGAGCCAGCCGAAAACCAGCACGGCGGCGATGTGCTGGAGCGGGCCGAGGATCCAGGTGGTCACGCAGATCGAGAGGAACCAGCGGTAGCGCCAAGGGACGGCCTTGTTGAAGCAGAGGGCGACCAGGCCCCAGGCCCAGCGGTCGCGCTGCTTGACGAAGTCGCGGGCGGTGGCGGGGGAGGCGCCGTAGCAGCGGCCGTTGAACCAGTCGCTGCGGCCGGGGTAGCGGCGGCTGAAGGTCAGCGCGAGGCGGGCGTCCTCGACGATCTCCTTCGGGCCGAAGTCCCAGCCGATGGTGGCCTCGATGGAGGCCCGCAGCACCAGCAGCTCGCCGTGCACGCCGGCCGCCGGGGTGCCGAGGCCGGTGAGCGCCCGGAACCGGGCGATGTCGTCGGCGGGGCGCACCGCGTCGGCGAGCCAGGTGAAGAGGTTGACCGCGTTCTCGCGCGGATACGTGAGGATGCCCTGGGCCATGTGCTTGGCCTCGTCGGGGTGGGCGCGGCGCTGCCGGTTGATGAACTGGGCCAGCGACGAGGCGGTGTCCGGGCCGACGCCGGTGTCGTCGTCCATGTGCAGCACCCACACGTGGTCGAGCGCTTCGCCCTCGTCGATGCGCAGCTCGTGGGCGTAGTGGTTGGCGCGGGCCTTGAAGCGGGTGCCGTTGGCGGGGACGTAGGCCTTGGGAACCGTGATGACACGGATCAGCGGGTGCGAGTCGGCGAGCAGGTCGATGGCCTCCGCCGCCTCGCAGCCCTCCTCGGTCAGGACGTCGACCCGCATGTACGGGAACCACTCCGGCAGGTGCTCGACGTAGGAGAGGACCGAGCGCTCCAGGGCCGGGTGGGTGTCGTGCCGGCCGATGGTCGGCACCAGGACGATCAGGCAGTCCTCGTCGACGCGGGCGGGCGGGGTCATCTCGTCCAGGCGCCGCACCCGGCGGCGGATGAGCAGGGCCCCCTGGATGCCGACCAGCACGCCGACCACCGGCAGGGACCAGACGACGGTGAGGGCCCAGCTCAGGGGCGAGGAGCTCGGTCGGTAGGACCAGAGGCCGAACGCGACGAGCAGGACGAGCGGCAGCAGGAAGGGCAGGATGCCCGGCTTCCAGGAGGCGGTGCGCTGCGCCAGCTTCGTGTTGTGCCGCGCATGCGGCACACCCCCGTCGACCAGTGTGGATGCCATGACGACTGCGGAACTCCCGTGAGATCAGAGGACGCGTCGAGGCAACGGCAGATTCTGACCAAGGCACGCACACCGGTGCACACCGCGGCATTCACATCAAGTTCCTGCCCCCGACGCCTTCTTCGGCGGTTCGGCCACTCGCCGCTCAGATGCCCCCCAGGCGCCCAAACCACTTGCCGAACAAGAATCTTATCTTCACATATATGTACGAGATGAGGAATGGGTGCGAGAAGAGTGTGTTTAAAACTTAACCAAGTGGACTCTTGTTCGTTGATCTCCAGTCGGCGGCGGTGATCACCCGGGAGGAGCCGTACGTCTGCTTCACATCGTCCGCGGTGTTCTTGTGCCGGGGCTCGGAGACGTTGTCGTATGTCAGCGCCTGCCCCCACACCGTCCACAGCACCCACGGCGTCCGGGTCAGGGTCCGAGGCTGGTGCACGTTGAGCGGCACATGGAAGGACTCGGCGACGATCCGCGGCCTGGCGTACTCCTTCAGGCCGCGGTACCAGACCTCGGTCCACCCGCCGCCGCCGAACGGCCGGGTCGGGCTCCCGCTGTAGTCGTCGACGCCCACGACGTCCACGTAGCCGCCGCCCGGGTAGTAGACCCCGGGCAGTCGGCCGTAGGTGCCGTCCCAGGAGTTCGGGGACCACACGAAGACCAGGTTGTGCAGGCCGCGCCGGCCCACCAGGAAGTCGTACGTCAGCCGCCACAGCCTCCGGTACGCGGCCGGGTCCTGCCCCGCCCACCAGAAGCCGTGGCCGGGCGCCGTGTTCATCTCGTGGTACGGCCGCAGCAGCACCGGAACGTCCCGCCCTGCCAGATAGCCCAGGTGGTCCGCGAGATACCCGAGGTCGTGCAGCAGAGCCCCGTGCTCGGCGGTGCCCTCGGTGACCACCCGGCTGAACCAGCCGGGGTCCCGTGCTGCCGGCGAGTTGCGGCGCAGCGTCTGCGCGAAGCCCTTGACCGGGCTGCCCGGGTACGGCTGGTGGAAGGAGAACCCGACGAGGCCCGCCGGGGCGCCGCCGTTGTGCGGCAGGGCGACCTCGGTACCGGAGGCGCAGTCCGTGTGGGTGCCCGAGGGGTGGTACGAGCCGTCGGCCGGCCGGGGCAGACCCGCCCACACGCCGACCGCGAGGTCCACGGCGTCCTCCACGTACCCCCACTGGGGGCGGCAGCTCGGCCAGGCACGGGAGTAGGAGCGCGGCTCGCCCACGGCCCAGCCCGGACGGTTGTAGCCGGGGCCCAGGTCGAGCTCCACGAAGGCGGGCAGGCGGCCGGTGATGTCCTGGGCCTTGCGGTAGTAGTACCCGGGCTGCTTGGTGCCCCGGTAGTCGCCGTACTCCGCGTTGTACCGCTCGTTGTGCAGCTCCACGTGCTGCCCGATCACGGTCCGGCTCGGTCGGCCCCGCCGCGCGTCGTTCTCCAGCCCGGCCAGCAGCGCATACACGCGCCGCGCCGCGTCGGTCGCGTCGGGATCCCGGTGCCGCAGATCGGTGGGCACGGTCTCCGGCGCCCGCCCGTCGTCCCCGGCCCCCCGGCTCAGGGCCCACAGGGCCGCGGGCGCCCCCACCGCGACGCCGGCCGCGGCCCCGAGCAGCCCGACCCGCCCTCGCATCCGCATTGGTCCCCCCCTTGGCCCGGCGACAAGGGGGAGCGTCTCACAAGGAGACGGCGGGCCGGCGGGCGAGTGCCCTGCTTCAAGCTCTCCCGACACGTGCTCGTAAGTGACGGCAGCCTTGACGGCAACGACGGCACACGGACGCGCCTGATCGCTAATCTGAGCGAGCGGATCACGAGGCCGCCACCCCTACGTAAGGCAGGGTGCCCGATCCTACGGATCAGAAGGTTGCAGGTTCGAATCCTGAAGTGCACAGCAGGCCAGAGGCCCCGAGGAGACTTGAGTTCTAGTGGTCGTTGCAACATCCCAGCTCAAGGGATGCGATGGACTTCGAGATACGCAAGGACCGGGGGCCTTTCGCGTTGTCCCTGCAGGAGTCCGTTCAGCAGTCCGTTCAGCAGTCCGTACGGCAGTCCGTACGGCAGTGAACTGCGTCAGTCTTCGGCGGGAGTTGTTTGCGCATGGGATGGCAGGGCCGGCATGGCGGGCGGCACCCGGGTACGGGGCGGACGTGGCCAGGGGGCGTGGAGGGCTTGTCCCCGTCTGTGGTTTCCACGGGGGGCTGGCGGTGCAGTGGGCTGCGGTGGCCCGAGGGCGCCGACGCGCCGGTGCTCGGGTGGCTGGGGGACGCGGCGCGGGTGAGTGTCCTCGGGTACGGGAAGGAGCTCGGGTTCCGGGCAGCGGGTGAGCGGCACTGTGTGGGGGCACGGGGGAATGTGTGTCCGCTGGGGGCTCTGGTGTCCGGGCGGAGTACCGGGGCGCGGTGCCCGGAGTGTGCGCGGCTGGACCGGGCGCATTCGGTGGCCGCCGACACGATCGCCGACGACCCCCGGACGTACCGCGTCTATCTCGCCTGGTTCGGGCCCGGGATGGTGAAGGTCGGCATCACCGCGGAGGAGCGGGGCGCGGCGCGGCTGCGGGAGCAGGGGGCCGTGGTCTTCAGCTGGCTGGGGCGCGGCCCGTTGATGGCGGCGCGGCGGACCGAGGAGCTGCTCCGTGTGGCGCTGGGGGTACCGGACCGGATCCCGTACGCACGCAAGCGCGCTGTGCGGGCCGTGCTGCCGGGTGCCGCCGAGCGGGTCGCGGAGGTCGAGGAGCTGTACGGGCGGGCGGCGGCGCTGGAGACGGGGGCGGGATGGCCGCAGTCGCTGGAGCGGCTGCTGTTCGATCCCGTCGACCACACAGGGGTGTTCGGACTGGACGGGCCGGTCGAGGTGGGGCGGGCGGTGACCGAGCTGGTGGACGGCGGGGTGGTCGGCGGGCGGCTGGTCGCGGCCGCCGGGCCCGATCTGCATCTGGCGACCGCGGACGGGGTGGTCGTGCTGGACACCCGGCTGATGACCGGGTGGGAGCTGGTGGGGGCCGATGCGCGGTCGGGGGTGACCGTGCCGGTGGTCGACATCGGGGGCGGCGGCGTGCAGGACGGGCTGTTCTGAGATTGTCGGTGCTCCGGGCGGGCCGGGTGAGGAGTGCGCGATGAGTGGCGAGAACAATGACGTGGTGCGGTTCTGGGAGCGCCTCGGGCTGCCGGGGCTGATCGACGTCCATACGCACTTCATGCCGGAGCAGGTGCTCCGCAAGGTGTGGGCGTACTTCGACTCCGCCGGACCGCTGACCGGTATGGAATGGCCGATCGCCTACCGGCACGACGAGGACGAACGGCTCGCGCTGCTCCGGTCCTTCGGGGTGCGGCGGTTCACCTCGATGCTCTATCCGCACAAGGCGGGGATGGCGGCCTGGCTGAACGGCTGGGCGGCCGACTTCGCGCGCCGGGTGCCCGACTGCCTGCACACGGCGACCCTCTTTCCCGAGGAGGGCGTGGAGCGTGATGTCCGCGAGGCGGTCGAGGCGGGGGCGCGCGTCTTCAAGTCGCACCTCCAGGTCGGGGCGTACGACGCCAACGATCCGCTGCTGGAGCCCGTGTGGGGGCTGCTCGCGGACGCCGGGGTCCCGGTGGTGATGCACTGCGGGTCCGGGCCCGCGCCCGGCGCGTACACCGGGCCGGAGCCGGTCGGCCGGCTGCTCGCCCGGCATCCGCGGCTGCGGCTGGTGGTGGCGCACATGGGGATGCCCGAGTACGCGGAGTTCCTGGCGCTGGCGGAGACGTACCCCGAGGTGCGGTTCGATACGACGATGGCGTTCACGGACTTCTTGGAGAAGTTCGCGCCGTTCCCGGTGGCGGAGCGGGGGCGGCTCGCCGATCTCGGGGACCGGATCCTGCTGGGGACGGATTTCCCGAACATCCCGTACCCGTACGTGCATCAACTGCACGCGCTGGAGCGGCTGGAGTTGGGGGACGACTGGTTGCGCGCGGTCTGTTACGGGAACGCGCACGCGTTGTTCGGCCGGGGCTGAGCGCGCTCGGGCACGTCGCGCTTTCTCAGGGAATTCACAGAATCGGGAAAGGAGCCTCTCAGAGGCGTCTCGCATCGTTGAGGCATGACGACGACCTCGCCCCAGGGGCGTACCGAACTGCTGAGGCCGGACCGCAGTCCCGTCCGTGTGCTGGTCGTGGACGACGAGGCTCCGCTTGCCGAGCTGCTCTCCATGGCCCTGCGCTACGAGGGCTGGGAGGTGCGCAGCGCCGGGGACGGTGCGAATGCCGTCCGGACGGCACGCGATTTCCGGCCCGACGCCGTGATCCTCGATGTGATGCTGCCCGACACGGACGGGCTCTCGGTCCTCGGCAAGCTGCGCCGGGAGCTCTCCGAGGTCCCCGTGCTGTTTCTGACCGCGCGCGACTCGGTGGAGGACCGGATCGCCGGGCTCACGGCGGGCGGCGACGACTACGTGACGAAGCCGTTCAGCCTGGAGGAGGTCGTGGCGCGACTGCGCGGGCTGATCCGGCGGTCCGGGACGGCGGCGGTACGGAGCGAGTCGACGCTCGTCGTCGGTGACCTGGTGCTCGACGAGGACAGCCACGAGGTGAGCCGGGGAACGACGTCCATCCACCTCACCGCGACCGAGTTCGAGCTGCTGCGCTTCCTGATGCGCAATCCGCGAAGGGTGCTGAGCAAGGCGCAGATCCTCGACCGCGTGTGGAACTACGACTTCGGCGGGCAGGCGAACGTCGTCGAGCTGTACATCTCGTATCTGCGCAAGAAGATCGACGCCGGACGGACACCGATGATTCACACCCGGCGCGGGGCGGGATATCTGATCAAGCCCGGCGAATGACCCGGCCGACCGGCTGACTTCGCGGTCCCACAACGCCGGAGCAGCAGCAGATCCGCGACGACCGGGCGGTGGTCCGAGGCCAGTGTCTCGGCCACCGCCGCGTCGCGTACCCGTACGCCGTCCTTCGACACCGCCACGAAGTCGATCCGTCTCACCGGGTCCAGTGCGGGGAAGGTCGGCGCATTCGGGTCGGCATCGGTCAGGTTCTCCCACAGCGGGGCCAGCTCCGGGGCGCCCGGTTCCGCGTTGAAGTCGCCGAGGAGCACCTTCCGCCCCTCGTCCTCCGCCATGATCCGCCGGGTGTCGGCGACCTGTGCGATCCGCACGGACGGGTCGCCGCGGTAGTCGAGGTGCGTCACATACACATGCACGGGCATCCCCTTCACCCGTACGACCACCTCACCGAAGCCGGGCGCGGGCTCCGGCACGGGGTTGGGGACCTGGGTGGAGAGCCGGGTGATCTCGTGGTTCTCGGCGCTCACGATCCGGTACTTCGACAGCACCGCGACTCCGAACTCGCGCCGGGACGCACCGGGAGTCTCCGGATCGAGGCTGTAGATCGGGGCGAACGACACCTGCATGTCCAGCCGCTTTGCCAGCTCGCCCGCGACATCGCGCCACTCGCTGCGCGGGCCCCAGCGGACGTCGATCTCCTGAAGCCCGATCACATCGGCGTCCAGCGAGCGGAGTTCCGCCGCCTGCCGGTCCAGATCGAAGACGTTGTCCATGCCCGAGCCGGCATGGATGTTGTACGTGGCGACGCGCAGAGGCACCGGATGCCCCTGCCCGGCAGCTCCGGCGGGCGGGGCGGCGACCGCCCCCAACAGACCCGCGGCAATCAGGACTTCCACCGTACGACGACGCAGCGACATGCCACTCCAGCCCTAGTCGGCTCCCTGTTGATCAGCGTCGAGCACCGTGCCCCGCGAAATGTGCTTGTACGCCGTATGGGAGGTGCTTTACGGTGAACGCTTCCCCTGTACACCGTATAGGAACCTCAGGAGCTCAAGGAGCCCGTATGACGGCGACCGCCGCCGAGCAGAACCACCTCTCACCACCGAGCCACCCGCAACGCTGGCTGATCCTCGGCGTCATCTGCCTCGCCCAGCTCACCGTGCTGCTCGACAACACCGTCCTCAACGTCGCGATCCCCTCCCTCACCCGGGAGCTGGACGCGTCCACCGCCGACGTGCAGTGGATGATCAACGCCTATTCGCTGGTCCAGTCGGGTCTGCTGCTTACGGCCGGCAGTTCCGCCGACCGCTACGGCCGCAAGAAGATGCTGGTCGCCGGCCTCGCCCTGTTCGGCATCGGCTCGCTGGTGGCCGGACTGGCCCAGACGTCCGTGCAGTTGATCGCCGCCCGCGCCGGCATGGGCATCGGCGGTGCGCTGCTGATGACCACGACCCTTGCTGTCGTCGTCCAGATCTTCGACGACACCGAACGGGTCAAGGCGATCGGCGTCTGGTCGACCGTCAGCTCGCTCGGCTTTGCCGTGGGACCGCTGATCGGCGGAGTGATGCTCGACCACTTCTGGTGGGGTGCGATCTTCCTGATCAACATCCCGGTCGCCGTCATCGGCCTGGCCGCCGTGATCCGTCTCGTCCCGGAGTCCAAGAACCCGCGCGGCGAGCGCCCCGACCTGCTCGGCGCGCTGCTGTCCACCATCGGCATGGCCTCCGTCGTGTACGCGATCATCTCCGGCCCGGAGCACGGCTGGACCTCGGGCCAGGTGCTGCTGACCGCGTTCATCGGGGTCTCGGTCCTCACCGGATTCGTGCTGTGGGAGCTGCACATTCCGTACCCGATGCTGGACATGCACTTCTTCCGGAACCAGAAGTTCATCGGGGCGGTCGCGGGCGCGATCCTGGTCGCCTTCGGGATGGGCGGCTCGCTCTTCCTCCTCACCCAGCAGCTTCAGTTCGTCCTCGGATACGAGCCGCTGGAGGCGGGTCTGCGTACGGCTCCGCTGGCGCTGAGCGTCGTCGCGCTCAACCTCACGGGCCTGGGCGCCAGGCTGGTGCCCAAGCTGGGCACGCCCGTCACGATCGCCGCCGGGATGAGCCTGCTGGCCGCGGGTCTCGCCGCGATCGCCCTGCTGGGCGGCAACGGCTACGGCGGCATGCTGCTCGGCCTGGTCGTCATGGGTGCGGGCATCGCACTCGCCATGCCGGCCATGGCCAACGCGATCATGAGCGCCATCCCGCCGGCGAAGGCGGGGGTGGGCGCGGGGGTCAACGGCACGCTCGCCGAGTTCGGCAACGGTCTGGGGGTCGCGGTCCTCGGTGCGGTGCTGAATTCGCGGTTCGCGGCGCTCGTGCCGGCGGCCGTCGGGGCCGCCTCGCTTCCCGCGGCACTTGCCGCGGCGACCGACGACGGCGAGCGGCAGCGGATCACCGACGCCTTCGCCTCGGGACTGGAGACCAGCCAGCTGGCCGGGGCGGTGGCGGTACTGGCGGGCGGGCTGCTGGCGGCTGTGCTCCTGCGCCGGGCGGAGCGGGCAGAATCTGCTCAGGCAGACTCGGCCGCGGCAGCGGCATAGCATCAGCGGGGCGTACCGGACTGTACGAATCCGGTTCGTGCGCACGGGGTACGGATCCGGTTCAGTCATCCCGTCCGTCCCGCCGGCAAGACGAGGAGAGTGCGCCATGGTGTCCGCGGCCGACCGTGTGAAGAACCCTGCCAGGACCAGTGTGTGGCTGGATCAGCGGGCACCGTCGCGCACTCGTAAATCGGACCAGCCGGCCGGCCTCGACCGAGACAGGATCACCGCGGCGTCGGTCCGGCTGCTGGACGCCGAGGGTCTCGCCAAGTTCTCCATGCGCCGGCTCGCCGCCGAGCTGGACGTCACCGCGATGTCCCTCTACTGGTACGTCGACACCAAGGAGGACCTGCTGGAGCTGGCCCTCGACTCGGTCTACAGCGAGATCGCGCCTCCCCGGGAGGAGGCGCACTGGCACGACCGTCTCCGCGAACTGGCCACCACCTACCGGGAGCTCCTGGTCCGGCACGTCTGGGTGTCGCCGCTCGCCGGACATTTCCTCAATATCGGCCCGCACTCGATGCTGTTCTCGTACGCCGTCCAGGACGTGATCCGGGCGACCGGGCTGCCGCTGCACCAGCAGACGGGTGCACTCTCCGCGGTCTTCCAGTTCGTGTACGGATTCGGCACCATCGAAGGCCATTTCGTGCAGCGTTCCGCGGAGGCGGGGCTCGGCCAGGACGAGTTCTTCCAGCAGGCGATGGGCACGATCCGGTCCCAGCCGCAGCTCAGCCGGATCGTCGAGTCGTCGCAGGACCTGATGGACGCCCGCGGCGGCGACACGGTCGAGGAGATGCGCGAGCGGGACTTCACCTTCGCCCTGGACCTGCTGATCGCGGGGATCGAGGCGATGCGGGACCGCTAGCGCCCCCCGGCAAGCTTTGCCCCGTCGCGCCGCCCGGCACGCCCGCTCGCCGCGTTGGCCACAAGCCCTGGTAGCTCCGCTACATGAAGTTCCGGCCGCCTTGCGATCGCACGCACCGGACGACGCTCCTCATGGGGCAAACATTGCCGGTCACGGCACTGGTGCCCCTCCCGGCAAGGAACCACACCGGCGGCCCGCCCCGCAGCGCATCCGGCAGCGCGGCCCCGACACAGATGAAGGGTTCCTCCGGCGGTGTGACGGAGGAACCCTGTTCCACCGGGCGGCCGGTGATCCGCTCCAGGCCACGGACGACGCAGGCGCCGACGGTCGGTGCGGCCGGCGCCGGGCCCGCGCGAGCAGGCCCGGCGCCGGAAGGACGTTCTCACTCATCCCGGAACAGCCGTCAGCTGCCGGGCGCCAGGTGGGCGGGGAAACCGCCCGTGGCAATGGGCCCCCACCGCTCCGGGGTGATCCGGATGATCGACTTGCCCTGCTTCACCATCGCCGCCCGGTACTCGTCCCAGTCCGGGTGCTCTCCCGAGATGTTCCGGAAGTACTCGACGAGCGGTTCGACCGAGTCGGGCGCGTCGATCACCTCGGCCGACCCGTCGATCTGCACCCATGGCCCGTTCCAGTCGTCCGACAGGACGATCACGCTCACGCGCTCGTCCCGCTTCGCGTTCCGGGTCTTCGCCCGTTCGGGATAGGTCGAGACGACGACCCGGCCGGCGTCGTCGACGCCGCACGTCAGCGGGGATCCCTGAGGGCGGCCGTCGGCCCGGGTGGTCAGCAGGATCGCCCGGTGCCGGGGCCGTACGAACGCCAGCAACTCATCGAGCTCCACGGCGGTTCTGGTCGCGATGTTGGGTGCCATGTCCGCAGACTACGACGGCAGGGACTCGCCCTGCACGGCCTGGATGTCCAGCTCCACCCGCAGCGTCGTGCCGATCGCCGAGATGCCCGCCTGTACCACCTGGTTGTAGTTCATGGCGAAATCGTCGCGGCGCAGCTCGGTCGTTGCGCTGAACGCCGCGCGCACCCCGCCCCACGGGTCGGGGCCGGTGCCGAGGTAGCTCAGGTTCAGGTCGACCGGGCGCTCGACGCCGCGCATCGTCAGCAGGCCGTGCACGGTCCAGCGGTCGGGGCCGGCCGGGGTGAGCCCGTCCGAGTGGTACGTGATCTCCGGGAACCGGTCCGCGTCGAGGAAGTCCGGCGAGCGCAGGTGCTTGTCCCGCATGCCGTTGCCCGTGTCGATGCCGGCCGCGCTGATCACGGCGTCGACGCGGGAGCGGTGGACCTCCTCCGCGATCTCGATCCGGCCGCCGAACTCGGTGAACCGGCCGTGCACGCTGGAGATCCCCAGGTGCTGCGCGACCGCGCCCACCGAGCAGTGCGCCGGGTCCAGCGACCAGGCGCCCGGCGGCGGCAGCTCCACGCCGCCCTGGCGGGCCAGCACCACCGTGCCGGCCTCGACCCGTCCGCTCGCCGTGACGAGGGCCGTCGACGCGGCGGGGGCGTACCCGACCGCGGTCACGATCACCGTGTACGCGCCGGCCGGGAGCAGGGCGTCGGTCCGTACCGCCCCGTCCTCGTCGGCGGCGGCTCGCAGCACCTGGGTGCCGGTCATGTCGGTCACCGTCACGACCGCGTGCTGGACGGCCCAGCCGTCCCGCGTCCGTACCTGTGCGCGAAGTCCCATCCCGTTTCTCTCCTTGCTCCATGACTCAATGAGTCGGGCCCCGGGGAGGGGGACGGCAGGCCGTCCCCTGCCTGCCGTACCCACCACCGGGGCCCATTTCCACCGGGGGCAGCCTCTCCGCTCGAAGCGCTGCCCGCCAGGGGTCTGTGTTACTCGATCACTCGCCGGGGTGGGCGAGCTCGATGTTGTGGCCGTCGACCCCGCGACCGGCCACGGTCAGCGCGCCGGCCACCGGCGGGTAGCCGGTCGCGACGACCGAGTACTCGCCCGCGTCCAGGTCGGCGAAGGCGTACGCCCCGTCCTCCCCGGTCGTGGAAGTGGCGACCACATTGCCCGCCGCGTCGACCAGCGTGACGCGGGCGTCCGGCAGCGGCCGCCGGGCCGAACCGGCCCGCACGACACCCTGGACCAGCGCGCCGGACTGCAGTACGGCGTCGACCCGGGTGACACCCTGGTCGCCGATCTCCACCGGCAGCGCCAGCGGACGGAATCCGACGGCGTTCACCGCGACGGTCACCGCACCGGGCACCAGCTCGGCGAAGGTGAACTCGCCGGTCTCGGCGGACTTGCCGGTGGCCAGCACATCGCCGCGCACATCGGTCACGATGACCATGGCGCCGTCGACCGGATCGCCGCTCTCGGCGGCCCGCACGGTCCCAGCCAGGCCGCTCGTACCGGCGAGCAGGATGTCGTACGACAGCCGCTGGTCGCCGATGACCACGGTGGACGCCTGCGGCTGGAAGCCGTCGGCGGACGCGATCAGGACGTAGCTGCCGGCGCCCGGCGCGTCCAGACGGTAGCTGCCGTCGGCCTGGGCGACGGAACGCCCCAGCTGCCGGCCGTCCAGCGAGATCAGCGTGACCGCGGCCCGGGCGACGGGTGCTCCCTCGGCGCCCCGCACCACACCGCTCACCGGGGTGCCCTGCACGGTTGCCACCGGAGCTTCGAGCGTGTCGGCCGAGGTGACCCCGGCCGCGCCCTCGGAGACCAGCGCGGCTGCACCGGACGGGACCTCGGCGAGCACCGCGGCGGGAGCCTCGGCCTCCGCCGGGGCGTCGTTCGCCGCGTTCGTCTTCAGCGCGACCTCCTTGATGAAGATCGTGACGAGGAAGGCGATCAGCGCGGCCGGAGCGGCGTACAGGAAGACGTCGCCGACACCGTGCCCGTAGGCGCTCTCCATGACCGTGCGGAACGGTGCGGGCAGCTCGTCCAGGTTGGGGATGCCCCCGCCGCCGGTGCCGCCGTGGCCCAGGGCCGCGCCCTTCGGACCGAGGTCTGCGAGGCCGTCCTTGACGTAGTGGGTGACGCGGTTCGCCATGACGGCGCCCAGCGCCGAGACGCCGATGGCACCACCGAGGGAACGGAAGAAGGTGACGACGGAGCTGGCCGAACCGAGGTCGGACGGAGCGACCTGGTTCTGCGCGGCGAGCACCAGGTTCTGCATCATCATGCCGATGCCGAGACCCATCACGAACATGAAGATCGCGATGTGCCAGTACTCCGTGTCGTACCGGATCGTGCCGAGCATCCCGAGCCCGGCGGTGACCAGGAAGCCACCGCTGACCAGCCAGGCCTTCCAGCGGCCGGTCTTGGTGATGATCTGACCGGAGATGGTCGACGAGAGGAACAGGCCGGTGATCATCGGGATCGTCATGACGCCGGACATCGTCGGCGACTTGCCCCGCGCCAGCTGGAAGTACTGGCTGAAGAAGACGGTGCCCGCGAACATCGCGATACCGACGAACAGCGAGGCGACCGAGGCCAGCGTGATGGTGCGGTTGCGGAAGAGGCGCAGTGGGATGATCGGCTCGCTGGCCCGGGACTCCGTGTAGACGAAGAGCAGGGCGAGCGCCAGGGAGCCGGCCAGCATCGCGCCGGTCTGCCAGGACAGCCAGTCGTACTTGTCGCCCGCGAAGGTCACCCAGAGCAGCAGCAGTGAGACGGAGGCGCTGATGAAGAACGCGCCCGTCCAGTCGACCTTGACCTCACGCTTGACGACCGGGAGCTTCAGGGTCTTCTGGAGCACGATGAGTGCGATGACCGCGAACGGCACACCGACATAGAAGCACCAGCGCCAGCCCATCCAGCTGGTGTCGGTGATGACACCGCCGAGCAGCGGACCACCGACGGTGGCGACGGCGAAGACCGCGCCGAGGTAGCCGCTGTAGCGACCGCGCTCACGCGGGGCGATCATCGCGGCCATCACGATCTGGGCGAGGGCGGAGAGACCGCCGACGCCGATGCCCTGGACGACACGGCAGGCGATGAGCATGCCGCTGCTGGTCGACATACCCGCGACGACCGAGCCCAGGACGTAGATGACGAGCGCTATCTGGACCAGCAGCTTCTTGCTGAACAGGTCGGAGAGCTTGCCCCACAGAGGAGTGGTGGCGGTCATCGCGAGCAGCGAGGCCGTGACGACCCAGGTGTACGCGGACTGGCCGCCGCCGAGGTCCGAAATGATCTCGGGGAGAGCGTTGGAGACGACGGTCGACGACAGGATCGCGACAAACATGCCGAGCAGCAGCCCGGTCAGTGCTTCCATGATCTGCCGGTGTGTCATCGGCGCGCCGTCGGAGGAAGGATGTCCTCCGTGCTTGGCGTGGCCGCCCCGCACACCGGTTGGTGTGGTCGTAGCCATTGAGTTCCTTTGCTTTGCTTCTGTTACACAGGTGTACGGGTGTGCGGGTCGTCGTCGCTGTCGGCGGGCCGCGTGCGGCACTCGTGGCTGTGCCTTCCGGGGGCGCACCCACCGGAACTGCGGCAGGCGAAACTGTCACGCAGCCGGGCCAACAATGTGTTGAGCTGTCCGACCTCGTCGTCGGACCATTCCTGAAGGTTGTGGGCGCACATTTCGGTGATCCGCCGGTTCAGGTCGCCGAGTACCGCGTTTCCCGCGGGGGTCAGCCGCAGGATGCGGGACCGCTTGTCCGCCGGGTCCGGAGACCGTTCTATCCAGCCGCGCTCGGCCACATGGGCGACATGTCGGCTGGTCACCGACATGTCGACGGCCATCAGCTCGGCCAGTCTGCTGATCCGCATTTCGCCGTGCCGGCCGAGCAGGGCCAGTACTGCGGCGGATCCGCCAGGACATTCAGCAGGGAGGATGCGGGTGAGTCCGCGTTTGACGGCCCCGACGGCGCTGAGCTGCCGGGCCAGTTCTTCGTACTGACTCCGTGCGGCCACGGGACCCCCAGACGTTGTCGGTGCATCTTGTTGCTTAGGGCAACCATAGAAGTGTTGGTTGCCGCAGGCAAACGAAATGAGGCTTGCATAAGTAAAGGAAAGCAAAAGGCTGCGTAGCGCTTGGGTCAAACGCCCAGCGTGTGCGTGACGGGTCGGGTGTGTCTCGTGCCACACCGGAGGTGCGGACGGTGGTCCCGAAACGGCAGTAGGCCCCGAGCGTTACTCGGGGCCCGGCCGTCGCCCCGTAGGGGCATAAGGTGCCGCCGGACCGCTAGGGTCCTGACCCATGGCACACAACCGTTCCTTGGAGCCCGGCGCGAGGTGCTGTGCGTCTGGCGGGCCATCCCGAACGGTCTTGGATGACCTGGTTCTCCGCTTTCGCACCCCGGTGGCGGCACGCGCCACGCGCGTGATCCAGTCCGTGGCGGGCAGAGTCCCCGGTGCGAGAGGGGTCGAGCGTTGGCCGCAGGACCCTCTCCCACGTGACGACGCTACAGTTCCACAGGCTTCATATCGCAGTATCCGACGAGCACTTCACCCGATCGAGTGGGAATGCATTCATGCGTAATCAGCCGCCGGTAAATGGCAACCCCCAGGGCCCCGAGGGCAACCACGACCCCGCGGGCAGCACCCAGATGTTCCGCGCCTTCGTCGACGAGGGCGAGCCGCAGCGCCGGCAGCAGCCGGCCGCGTCGTCCGGACCGAAGACCGGGGTGATCGCCGCCGTCGTCGCGGTGATCGTCATCCTCGGCGCGGTCGCCTGGCTCGCGCTCGGCTGACCCGACCCCGCCCTTCCCATCCGTCACTTCCAGGCGGCGGTGATGTCCCGGGTCTCCACATGCATGCCCAGGGGCACCCGCCAGGCGTCCACGCAGACGGTGTACGTCTTCTCCCGCGCCGCTCCCGCGTCGATCGGCGCGGGCAGCGGCGCGGTCGTTTCCACGGTCGCCCAGTCGATCCCGAGCCCGCCGATGATGTGCGTGGCGAAGGTGACTGTTCCCGACCGGGCCGGTGAGCCGCCGGTATTGCGGAACTCGACAGTCACCTTCTCGCACCATCGGTGATCGGCCGCCGCCCGCTCGGGTGCGCCCAGGGTCAGCACGGCAGGTCCCGCGGGCGCGGTGGACCCCGGTGCGGACGGGGTGGAGGGAGTCGCGGAGACGCCCCCCGCGCCGCCCGAGGCCGTGCCACCGGTACCGCTGCCACCTGTACTGCCGGCGGAGCCCGTGCCGCTCGCGGAACCCGCAGCGCCCCCGGTGGTGCCGGCGGAGGTGCCGCCGGAACCGCTGGAGGACTGCGCACCGCCGCTCGTGCGGTCGCCCGCGCCACCGCCCGCACCACTGCCGGTGCCGCCCGTACCGCCGGTGTCACCGCTCGCCGCGGAGGTGCCCGGCTTCGGTTCCTTGTCCGCGCTGCCGCCGCCCTCCCCGTCCAGCGGAATCAGCGTCACCCGGCCCGAAGGTGCGACCGCGCCCTTGGGTGCCTTCTCCGGGCCGGTGCCCGCCGCGCCGACTGCCGCATAGCCGTCTCCGTCGCCCGCCCCGCCGCCGCAGGCGGCGAGTGCCCCGCCCAGGCACAGCACGGCCGCCGAGGCGGCGATCGCGGTGCCCCGGCGGCCGGTCGAGCCGTATGTCTGACGTCGCATCGCGCCAGTGTGGCTGACGGTCCGTCAATTCGTAACCCTTGCGCGCCTGCGCGTGGGTCAGTCGGCGATGAGCCCCTCCCTGAGCTGGGCGAGCGTCCGGGTCAGCAGGCGTGAGACATGCATCTGCGAGATGCCGACCTCCTCGCCGATCTGCGACTGGGTCATGTTGGCGAAGAACCGCAGCAGGATGATCTGCCGCTCCCGGGGCGGGAGTTTGGCCAGCAGCGGCTTCAGCGATTCGCGGTACTCGACGCCTTCCAGCGCGGAGTCCTCGTAGCCGAGCCGGTCCGCGAGCGAGCCCTCGCCGCCGTCGTCCTCCGGGGAGGGCGAGTCCAGTGAGGAGGCGGTGTACGCGTTGCCGACGGCCAGGCCGTCGACCACGTCCTCCTCGGAGACCCCGAGCGCCGCCGCGAGCTCCGGCACGGTCGGCGAACGGTCGAGCTTCTGGGCCAGCTCGTCGCTCGTCTTCGTCAGCGCGAGCCGCAGCTCCTGGAGCCGGCGCGGCACCCGCACCGACCAGGAGGTGTCGCGGAAGAAGCGCTTGATCTCGCCGACGACGGTGGGCATCGCGAACGTCGGGAATTCCACGCCCCGTTCGCAGTCGAACCGGTCGATCGCCTTGATCAGGCCGATCGTGCCGACCTGGACGATGTCCTCCATGGGTTCGTTACGGCTCCGGAACCGTGCCGCGGCGTACCGCACCAGCGGGAGGTTGAGCTCGATGAGTGTGTCCCGCACGTAGGCACGCTCCGGGCTGTCCGGTCCGTCGGGCCCCGGTGCGGGACCCAGGGCGGCGAGCCGCAGGAACAGGGAGCGGGACAGAGTGCGGGTGTCGATGGCTTCCGACGAGCTGGTGAGCACAACGGGTGCGGGTGCGCTCTTCGTGAGCGTGAGCACCTTCGAGCTGCCCTGTTCTGCGGACATGCCACCCCCTTGAGGTCGCGGACGGTCGCGGTAGCCACGACCATCGGAGGAACGCAGCCTCCACCTGAATACCGGAGGTGGGGCTGCGGCAAACGCGGTTCACGCAGAATGTCACATGTCGGCAACGCGCTGTAGTGACATGTCGACAAGCCCAGGTGGCGTATGCGCAGTTAACAGGGGGTGTGCGGCATTCAGGCTGCCCGAGAGGGACTTTGATCGGTTTACCCGATCCGGTTACGCCTCGATCCTGTTTGCGGATCGAAGTCGTGCGAAGCTTCTGGCCAGCAGTCTTGACACATGCATCTGGGAAACGCCCAATTCGGCGCTGATCTGTGATTGCGTCAGGTTGCTGTAATAGCGCAGCAGCAGGATCCGCTGCTCGCGCTCGGGCAGCTGGACGAGCAGATGGCGGACAAGATCACGGTGCTCGACCCCGGCGAGAGCGGGGTCCTCGTAGCCGAGCCGGTCGAGCAGTCCGGGCAGCCCGTCGCCCTCCTGGGCGGCTTCCAGCGAGGTCGCGTGGTAGGAGCGACCCGCCTCGATGCAGGCCAGCACCTCCTCCTCGGAGATCTTCAGGCGCTCGGCGATCTCCGCGGTCGTGGGCGAGCGGCCGTGCGCGGTCGTCAGGTCCTCGGTGGCGCCGGTGACCTGCACCCAGAGCTCGTGCAGTCGCCGCGGCACGTGGACGGTCCGCACGTTGTCCCGGAAGTACCGCTTGATCTCGCCGACGACGGTGGGCATCGCGAAGGTCGGGAACTGGACGCCGCGCTCGGGGTCGAACCGGTCGATGGCGTTGATCAGCCCGATGGTGCCGACCTGGACGACGTCCTCCATGGGTTCGTTACGGCTCCGGAAGCGCGCCGCGGCGTACCGCACGAGGGGGAGGTTGGCCTCGATCAGTGCGGCCCGCACTCTGCCGTGCTCCGCACTTCCCGGTTCCAGCTCCTTGAGCTGGCCGAAAAGGACCTGGGTGAGCGCCCTGGTGTCCGCGCCCCGGGTCCTGGCGGGCGTCGTGCCGTCGGGCGTCTCGGTCTGGACGGTCTCGGCCACCGGGGCGGCCCGGGTCGCCGGGGCGGACTGGGCGGACTGGGCGGACTGGGCGGACTGATCGGACTGGGCTGTTTGGGTGGTTTGGGCCTCGTCGTTCTGGACGATCTGGGGAGGCACTTGAGGCGCTGTACTGGCCGGCACGGTGAGGCCACCCCTTTGCGGTCAACTTCGGTCAACTCATCCGTCAAAAGCGGTCATAGCATCACAAGACATGTCCACTGTGTGCAAGCACCGCGCAGTGTCGTGTTGAGGTCACGTTGGTTTAAACACATGGAAAAGCCCCTCACCGAAATGGCGAGGGGCTTGTGGGTTCCGGGACCGGGGAGGTCAGAAGGGGTAGTCGGCAATCACCCAGGTGGCGAAAGCCTTCCACTGTCCGGCGGCGGCCTGATGGGCCGGGTGCGCGACGTAGCGCCCCAGGGCGTCCTCGTCGGCGACCGCGGAGTTGATGGCGAAGTCGTACGCGATCGGCCGGTCGGTGATGTTCCAGGCGCACTCCCAGAACTCCAGCTCCGGGATCTGCCCTCCGAGCTCCTGGAACGCCTTCGCCCCGGCGACAACACGCGGATCGTCACGCTTCACGCCGTCGTTCAGCTTGAACAGCACCAGATGACGGATCATGGGGTACTCCTACTTCACGAGCTCGGTCATGAATTCGCCGACGCCCTGTGCGGCACTCGAAAGGCCCTCGAACCCTACACCGACGAGTTCCGCGGACCGTCTGGGGGAGTGGATGATCGTGTACAGCACGAAGACGATAACGATGACGAGCACGATCTTCTTCGCTTGCATCAGCCCCTGCCTCCCCTTCGATCCCCTGTGCAGTCGGGCGATTCTATCCGCACGAATGGTCGTATCCGAGGGGGGTTTCCGATGGGGTTTCCGATCACACCCCCGGCCCTTGCCTGGGCACGCTCCCAGGGGCTGCGCGGCTCCACGCGCTCCGGCGGGCACAACTGGTCCGGCTCCCAACCCCGCGACGGGGGCCTGCCGGCGGCCGCGCACCCTTTTGGCCGGCGCGCGGAACCGTGACTGGAGTGGTGAGTCCCGGGCAACTCTTCCGAGGGCGCCTGGTTGTCAGGATGGGGCCGCGGGATCGCTCCTGGACGAGGGCGGGGAGGTCAGCGTGGCCAGGTAGTCGTCAAGGAGCTCGGCCTGGCGGCGGGGCGGGAACGCCAGGGGGTCGAACAGGGCCTGTACTACCAGGCCGAGCACGAAGGACTGGGCGCCGGCCGCGATGCGCGCCGGGTCTCCGGCGGGCAGTTCGCCGAGCTGTTGGGCCGCAGCGACCAGGTCGCGCAGCTTGTCGCGGCTTCGCGCGTACTTGCGGGCGTAGTCGCCGCTCAACCCGGGGTCAGCGAGCGCAATGTCCCAGGAGGACACCCAGATCCGGTTGCTGTCGGTGGCCTCGTCGGTCAGCGGCAGGATGTTCAGCAGCGCGGCCCTCACACCGGACAGCCCTTCCCTGGCGGCGCGCCGGGGGCGAGAGGCAGTTCGTAGTTCGAGCAGGTCGAGAGCGTGCGCAACCAGGTCGCGTTTGGTGGGGAAGTAGTGGGTGAGCAGGCCGGTGGTCGCGCCGAGTTCGGCGGCGACGGCGCGCATGGTCAGTCCGCCGAAGCCGTGCGCGGCCAATACTCGCCAGACCGCCTCGGAGACGTCGCGCCGACGGGCCTCGTGGTCTCCCTTGATGCGTGGCATGCTGCTACGGTACATAGCCATAACGTGTGTTGTGTGAATGGGGTCGTCATGTTCTGCCTCTCTCTGCGGGACACTGCCCGCCTCCGTCCGCTCGAGATATGGCATGTCGAGGAGTTCGCCGCCCACCTGGACCGGGCGCGCGAGCACATCCGGCCGTGGGTCGGGTCGGGGTTCGTCACCGACGACGTCGACGGGGCGCGGGCCACACTGCGCCGGTACGCCGAGCGCCAGGCCGCAGACGGCGCCCGCCTCTATGGCATCTGGCTCGACGGAGCGCTGGTCGGCGGCGTGATGTTCGTGGACTTCAACACCGCCTTGGGTTCATGCGAGATCGGTTGCTGGCTGGAGCCGGCCGCCGAGGGCCGCGGCCTGGTCACGGAGGCGTGCCGCGCTTTGCTGGAGTGGGCGTTCACCTCCCGGGGGATGCATCGCGCCGAGTGGCACTGCCGAGCCGACAACGAGCGCAGCTCCGCGGTGGCCAAGCGGCTCGGCATGGCACTTGAGGGCGTGCGGCGTGAGCACTGGCCCTATGGCGGCACCCGTCACGACAAACAGATCTGGGCGATCCTTGCCCCCGAATGGCGAACCCATAGCCAGTGACCGGAAACCCCGCCACGCGGCCACGGCGGTGGCCATCGGCCATCGCCGATCCAAGCTCGACGTCGCCTTCACCTCCGCTTCGTCACCAGGACCCGGCCGGGGCCGGCTTCGGGCAGGCAGCCTGAGCCGGCCGCGGGCGAGTCTTGCGGGCTTTGATTGATGCCACGGCCAGAACGCGTAGGAGGCAGTCCGTGCGGACATCCATGGGGGCGTCGATTAATTAATGGGGTGTGTTGCGTCATCCTGGCGTTGATGTTGCGTGCATGACATATGTGGCGAGTTGGCTGGGGTCGATGAGTC